>CAVJRQ010000010.1:0-8746 GCA_963652075.1 Acutalibacteraceae bacterium | reverse complement strand
TAACCGACCATTGACCAGCCGTTAACCAGCTGTTGAAAAATCAACGGTCTATGGAGTCAAAGTCCGTTCGTGCGGTACACCTTACGTGTGTCCACGCAAGTACTTACGTTGCCCGATGTAAGTACTTACGTTGGCTCATGTAAGTACTTACGTTGGCAGGTGTAAGTACTTACGTTGGCAGGTGCAACCGCTTGCGTGAACCTATGGGTTCTCTTTCACTCCAGAAAACCTTGTTGCTTGAGGGTTTGCAAGAAGGTGGCGGACATGGCTTCGTTGTCCCTCTTGGTGTAGCGGACATCGGTGAAGACTTGCGCCAAGGTCTCCTTGTTGTTTTCTTTAATGAAAAACTTGTTCTCATCGAGCGACTCCTTGTAGGCGTAGAGGCGGTCGATGTCGGCACGGGTATAGTCGCGGTAGGTCTCCTCGTGGACGAAAGCGGCCAACGGCAGCCGGTCGGTCTGTGCGGGATGCTCCGCCGGATAACCTACGGTGACGGTGGTAACCGGCATCACCAAACGAGGCAGTTGGAGTTCCTTAATAATCAAGTCGGGACAATAGACGGTCGTTCCCAAATAACAGATTCCAAGTCCTTTCTCCTCCGCCAAGGTACAGAAAGTCTGCGCCAGCAACAAGGTGTCGATGGAGGCGTTGATAAACGAGAGGAAGTTGTCGTATCCCGGCACGGCCTTGCGTTCGTTGCACCACACGGTGGTGCGATGGAAGTCGGCACAGAAAGTCAGCACCGCAGGGGCTTGCGTCACCATGGGTTGGTTGAAATGGGCGGGTGCCAGACGCTGTTTCATCTCCTTGTCGCGGGTGACTACCACACTGTAGAGTTGCAGGTTTCCCATGGTAGATGCCCGCGAAGACTCCTCCAACAGTTGGTTCAGCAATGTCGGTTCCACATCCTTGTCGGCATATTTCCGTATCGTTCTTCTTTGCTTAACACTCTCCATAATTGTCTATTTATTGGGTTTAACAGCGCAAAGGTAATGCAAAATTCATTCGTGGGATTGACGACAATCAGCAAAAATATGTTTTCTTTGCAAAGAAAATCGTGGCGCGACAAGAATGATATGTAAAAGCGCCAGAATCCTGACAGACCATGAACAGTACCTCTGAGCTTATTGTCTACAAAGCGTCCGCCGGTTCGGGCAAGACCTTCACGCTGGCCGTGGAGTACATCAAGCTGTTGATAGAAAATCCGCACGGATACCGCAACATATTGGCCGTTACCTTCACCAACAAGGCGACGGCGGAGATGAAGGAACGCATCCTGAGTCAGCTGTACGGCATCGCCATGGAGGACAAGGCATCGGATGCCTACCTGAGCGTGCTGGCCGCAAAGACCGGACTTCCCGAAGAGGAGATCCGCCAAAAGGCTGCCACAGCCTTGTCCCTGATTATCCACGACTACAACTTCTTCCGGGTGGAGACCATAGACTCCTTCTTCCAGTCCGTAATGAAGAACCTCTCGCGCGAGCTGGGGTTGGGTTACAACCTGGAAATCTCGCTGGACGACAACGAGGTGCTCAGCACAGCGGTAGACCAGCTGATAGAGAATCTGCAACGCAACTCACCGGTGCTGCACTGGCTCATGGAGTTCATCGACGAGAAGTTGGCGGACGACAAGAAATGGCATGTGGACAAAGAGATAAAGGAGTTCGGGAGGAACATCTTCAACGAAGTGTACAAGGAACGGGGCGACGCGTTGCGGCAGAAGTTGCAGGATCCGCAATTCATTACCGGTTATAAAAGGGTGTTGCAGAAAACCTCCAAAGAGATTAGCGGCCACCTGAAGGGATACGGCGACCGCTTCTTCGAATTGCTGGAGGAGAACGGGCTGCAGGTGGAAGACCTCTTCCGGGGCAAGTCCGGCATCGCCAGCTACTTCAACAAGCTGAGGAACGGACAGTATGGCAACGACTTGGTGAACAAAACCATGGCGGACTGTTTCGAGAGTGAAGAGTGTTGGTGTGCCAAGAAGGCAGCCAAGCGGGACGCGATTATTCCCCTGGCAGCAAACGTCCTGATGCCGCTGCTCCACGACGCTGAGAAGTACCGTGCGGACCATCTGACGGTTCTCAACTCGTGCGCCCTGTCACTGAAATACCTCAACCAACTGCGACTGCTCAACTACATCGACAAGGCGGTGCGCGACCTGAACCACGACCAGAACCGTTTCCTTCTCTCCGACACCAACAACCTGCTCTGCAAGCTGATGGACGACGGAGACTCCTCGTTCGTCTTCGAGAAGATAGGCACCAACATCCATCACGTGATGATTGACGAGTTTCAGGACACCTCGCGCATGCAGTGGGTCAACTTCAAGATGTTGCTCATGGAGGGCCTGTCACAAGGAACAGACAGTCTTGTCGTGGGGGACGTGAAGCAATCCATCTATCGTTGGCGCAATGGCGACTGGAGCATCCTCAACGGGCTGAACGACAAGTTGGGTCCCTTCCCCATCCTACAGCAAAGCCTCACCGTGAACCGGCGAAGCGAAACGAACATCATCCAATTCAACAACACCTTCTTCCGCGAAGCGTGCACCTGGCTGAACGAGATGTACGAGTATGAAACGGGCGAGCCCTGCGAGACGCTGCTTTCCGCCTACAGAGAGTTGGAACAGAGCTCTCCCAAAGAGGAGAGAAAGGGCTACGTGGAGGTCAACTTCGTGAAGCCGGAAGAGGGGATGGACTACAGTGAACAGACGCTGCACGACTTGGGAGAGAAGGTGAAGGAATTGGTGGAGAACGGGGTGACGCTGAACGACATCGCCATCCTGATACGCAAGAACAAGTTTATCCCCGTCATCGCGGACTACTTCAGCCTGCACTACCCCGACTACCCCATCGTCTCCGACCTGGCTTTCCGGTTAGACAGTTCCAAGGCGGTCAACCTCATCGTCAAGGCTCTCCGCTATCTGTCCGACAGCGAAGACACCATCTCCAAGGCTCAACTGACAACGGCATACCAATATTACGTGTGCGGTGTGAAGATGACACCGGAGATGTTTTGGGCGGAACACTTGGACAGGTTTCTGCCCACGGAGTTCACGGAAAACGAACAACTGTTGCGCCTCATGCCGCTCTATGAACTGACAGAGAAGATTATCGAACTGTTCCAGCTCGCCAAGTTACCCAAACAGGATGCCTATCTCTACGCCTTTCTGGACCGGGTGTCGCTCTACCTGCTGGACCACTCGTCGGACCTGACGGCCTTCCTCACATTCTGGGACGAGAAGCTGCGCCAGGCCACCATCCCCTCCGGGGAACTCAACGGCATACGCATCCTCTCTATCCATAAGTCGAAGGGACTGGAGTTCCACACCGTCCTGATACCCTACTGCGACTGGACACTGGAAGCCGAAACGGGCAAGCAAAACCTGTTGTGGTGCTCCACCGACCAGCCTCCCTTCAGCGACCTCGACCTCATACCCGTGGGATACTCCGCCGCGATGAACGATTCCGTCTTCAAGGAGGAATACTGCCACGAGCGTCTACAGTTGTGGATAGACAACCTCAACCTGCTCTACGTAGCGTTTACCCGTGCCGGCAAGAACCTCATCGTATGGACCAAGCCGCACAGGGACGACCGGTACATCTCCTCCGAACTGATATACAACGCGCTCCATGCCCCGTCGGAAGAGCGATACACAACGGGAGAGCTGGTACGGTCGCAACCCAAACAGGCAAAGAGCGTGACCAACCGCCTGTTGCAGCCCTCCGTGAAGACGGAAGTGCCCATGACCTCCTGCAGCAAAGCCATCGAGTTCCGTCAGTCCAACAAATCGGCGGAGTTCATCCGCAACGACGAAGAGACGGAACAGCAGGAAGAGTACATACAACGAGGCAAACTGTTGCACCGCATCTTCTCCGCCATCCACACGCTGGACGATGTAGACGGCGTGCTTCGCCAATTACAGTTCGAGGGCGTGATAGACAACAACCGGTCGTTGCAGGAGACAAAGGAACTGGTACGCAAGGCCGTGACGGACTCCCACGTCGCCCACTGGTTCAGCCGGGAGTGGAAACTCTACAACGAATGCACCATCCTGCAACATTCTCCCGAAGGCGTGCTGACCCGTCGGCCGGACCGCGTGATGACACAAGGCGACAACGTCGTGGTGGTAGACTTCAAATTCGGTAAACGCAGGGAAGAGTATCGCCACCAGGTGGAGGAGTACATGCAACTGCTCCGCCGGATGGGCTATACCCGGGTAGAGGGATACCTGTGGTATGTCTATAAGAACGAGATAGAAAAAGTCAACCCCCTGTCCTAAAACAAGAAAGAACTATGGAACCCTTCTTGAAATCAGTAGCGAAAGACCTCTATGAAAAGTACGGCAACGACCTGTCGCGCGTAGCCATCGTCTTCCCTAACAAGCGTGCCGGACTCTTCTTCAACGAATATTTGGCGCAGTGTGCCGACAAGCCGGTATGGGCACCCGATTACATTACCATCAGCGAGCTATTCCACTCCCTGTCGTCCTGGGAGATAGCGGACTCCGTCCAATTAGTGTGCGAACTCTACAAGGTGTTTGTCGAATGCACCCACAGCAACGAAACGCTGGACGACTTCTACTTCTGGGGCGAGCTGCTGATAGCGGACTTCGATGACGTGGACAAGAACCTGGTAGACTCCAAACGGCTCTTCGGCAACCTACAGGCACTGAAGGACATGGAAGGAATCGACTTCCTTACCAAAGAACAGGAAGAGGCCATCCAACAGTTCTTCAGCAACTTCTCACTGAATAAGGTGACCGAGCTGAAACAACGGTTCATCTCCCTGTGGAATGTGTTGGGCGACATCTACGAGGGCTTCCGCCTGCGCCTTCAGGCCAAGGGCATCGCCTACGAAGGCATGCTCTACCGCGAAGCCTCCGAACACATCGAAGAGAGCGAACTGGCCTACGACACCTATGTGTTTGTGGGCTTCAATGTGCTCAACAAAGTGGAGCAACGCCTCTTCCGCACCTTGCAAAAGGGAGGCCGCGCCCTGTTCTATTGGGACTATGACCTCACCTACCTCCGCACGCCCAACCACGAGGCGGCCGAGTTCATCCGGCGCAACCTGCAGGAATTCCCTTCTTCCCTGCCCGCCGAATGTTTCGACAACTACGCGAAGCCCAAAGAGATACACTTCGTGGAGGCGGCATCCGAAAACATACAGGCACGCTACCTCTCCGGATGGCTACGTGAGAACCTTACTCCCAAGGAATCGGAGACGGCGGTGGTGCTTTGCGACGAGTCGTTGCTACAGCCCGTGTTCCACTCCCTGCCCGGCGACGTGGTGAAACATGTGAACATCACCATGGGATTCCCCTTGGTGCAGACTCCGGTCTACAGTTTTGTCAACAATCTGGTGAACCTGCAGGTACAGGGTTTCAATGCGGACACGGGACGCTACAACTACCAAGCCGTGGCGGCGGTACTCAAACACGCCTACACGCAACAGCTCTCCGTCGGCACCGTAAAGCTGCTTGCCGACCTCACCGCACGCAACCGCTTCTACCCCTTCCCGTCGGAACTGCAGACAGATGAGGTGTTGACGCAAATCTTCACCCCTTGCCAAGGCAACCTGCCGCTCTGCGTCTACTTGGAAAACATACTGAAGAGGCTGGCGACCGCCTTTGGCCGGCAGAACGAGAGTCACCGGAAAACGGACTTCCTCAATCCGCTCTACGAAGAGTCCTTATTCAAGGCGTACACCGCCATCGGACGCTTCCGCCTTCTGTTGGAAGAGGGAGAGTTGCGGCTGCAACCAGCCACGTTCCTCCGGTTATTGTCGAGATACCTGGCATCGCTCTCCATCCCCTTCCACGGCGAACCCGCCATCGGACTGCAGGTGATGGGCGTGTTGGAGACCCGTAACCTCGACTTCAAGCATGTGGCGGTGCTCTCACTCAACGAAGGCAACCTGCCAAAGGCAGGCGGAGAGACCTCGTTCATCCCCTACAACCTGCGCAAAGCGTTCGGCATGACCCTGGTGGAACACAAAAACGCCGTCTACGCCTACTATTTCTACCGGCTCATGCAACGGGCGGAGAAGGTATCGCTGCTCTACAACTCCACGACCTCGGAGACGAGCAAAGGCGAGAAGTCACGCTTCATGCTACAGATGGACGTGGAGGGAAGCATGCACGAGATACGGAAAGAGTTCATCACCGCCGGACAGTATCCCCAGTCGGGAGAGACGCTGACCATGGAGAAGACACCCGAGGTGATGCAACGGCTCATCCAACAGTTCGGCTGCGACAAGGGGAAAATCCTCTCCCCTTCCGCCCTCAACACCTACCTGACCTGTCCGCTGAAGTTCTTCTTCACCCACGTGGCAGGACTGAAAGAGAAAGAGGATGTCACCGTGGAGATTGACAGCGCCATGTTCGGAACCATCTTCCACCGTGCGGCGGAACTGTTCTACAAGGATTATGCCGAGACGGAACGCCCGGTGACGAAGAGCGACATTGAAGCGGTGCTGAAGGACCGAATCCGCTTGGAGGGATATGTGGACGCGGCGTTCAAGGAGCTGTTCTTCAAGATTGAACCCAAGGAGAAACCCGAATACAACGGATTGCAACTCATCAACTCCGAGGTGCTGACGAAATACCTGCGTCAGTTGTTGGAGCGCGACGCTTCGTACGCCCCCTTCACCATCAACGGCACGGAGCACTGGGAAGAAGAGGCGTTCAGTGTGCAGACCGCCGACGGACCCGTGAAGGTGCGCGTGGGTGGCATCATCGACCGCATGGACACGAAAGAAGGGACACTGCGCGTGGTGGACTACAAGACAGGTGGCAAGCCGCACACCGTGGGCAACATCGAGGCGCTCTTCACCCCGTCGAAGGACCGTGCGAGCCACGTGTTCCAGACCTTCCTCTATGCGGCAATCCTCACCCGGAAGCAACCGTTGCCCGTGTCGCCCGCCCTGTTCTACATCCACCAGTCGTCGCAAGAGAGCTATTCACCAATCATCACTCTGGGCAGCGGCAAGGACAAAAAGCCCGTGACGGACTTCACGCCCTACAACGAAGAGTTTCGCCAAAGGTTACAGAGCCTGCTCAACGAAATATTCGACGACAAGCTACCCTTCTGCCAAACCGAGTTTGAGGAGGCTTGCGAATATTGTGAGCTGAAGGACTTCTGCCGGTCCTGAGGAAACGATGCCGCGGTGTCTCCGGTTGTCGGTACGGCAATCGGCTTGGAGTAGATTCGTTGAAGCATCAAGCCGATGAAATTTCAGGGCGAAACGGTTCTTCATCTCACGCATTTTGCGTAAGTTTGCCACGCCTAAGCAGTCCCCGACAACCGACTGGCCGTCAGCCACAAGTGTTTCACGCATTTGGGCTTACACGCAGCAGGTCGTAGGGGCGAAACCAACTTTGAAAAGATTATAACGTATGAAAGTAACGATTATCGCTGGAGCACGTCCCAACTTCATGAAGATAGCTCCCCTGGTCGCCGCCATCTCCGCGGCCGAAAAGCAAGGTAACGATCTCCACTACCGACTGGTGTACGTCGGTCCGCAGGACGACAAGAGCATAGAGCCTTCGTTGTTCACGGATTTGAACATGCCTCGGCCTGATGTCTGCCTCAACGTGGACGGCACGGATTTCTTCAAGCGCATGGCCGGGATATTGGTTACCTTTGCCGAAGAGTTGAAAGCCAACCCCACGGATATGGTGATTGTGGTGGACGACATGACCCCCACCATGGCCTGTTCGCTGGTAGCCAAGAAGATGGGACTGAAGGTGGCGCACGTTGCCGCCGGCACCCGTTCGTTCGACATGGATATGCCCAAGGAGCTAAACCGTATGATTACCGACGGGCTGTCGGATTATCTGTTTACCGCAGGAATGATGGCCAACCGCAACCTCAACCAAACGGGTACGGAACAAGAGCAGGTCTATTTTGTGGGCAACCTGTTGATGGATACGCTGCGACAAAACCACAACCGCTTCGTTCGTCCTGCCTGCTTGGCGGAGTGCAACGTGCGCGACGGCGAATACCTGTTGCTTACCCTGAACCGCAGGGCGCTGCTCGATGACGAGGAGAGCATCAGGCGCATCATGCAGACTTTACTGGAGAAGGTGAACTACATGCCCGTCGTGGTTCCCGTCCACGCTTACGTACAACAGCGGTTGACAGAGTTGGGAATCACCGCCCCCAACCTCCATCTGTTGCCGCCCCAACCCTACCTACAGTTTGGGTATATGGAGAGTCACGCCAGATGCATCGTCACCGACTCCGGCAACGTAGCCGAGGAGGCGACATTCTTCGGCATCCCGTGCATCACGCTCAGCAACTACGCCGAGCACCCGGAAACCGTGACCGTCGGTACAAACCGCCTGGTAGGCACAGACACCGAAGAGCTGCGCCTCGCCCTGCAGACGCTGAAACACGACCAATGGAAACAGGGCTCGCTCCCCGAACGTTGGGACGGCAAGTCCGCCGAGCGCATCGTGCAGATACTCCTCTCGTTAGAGGCGTGACCTCCCTTCATTGGCTCTAAGGTTCACGGCTGCCGGATTATGTTGAAAGGCGTAAGTACTTGCACCGAGCAACGTAAGTACTTACGTGAGCCAACGTAAGTACTTTCATCGGGCTACGTAAGTACTTGCGTTTTGGGGGTCAGCGGAACTCGCGTGAAGACACAAAAAAGGAGTTCCCGACATGGGAACTCCTCGTGAGAGCGGAAAACGAGACTCGAACTCGCGACCCCAACCTTGGCAAGGTTGTGCTCT
>CAVJRQ010000009.1:77457-83681 GCA_963652075.1 Acutalibacteraceae bacterium | reverse complement strand
GGCTCAGCGCGGCTGCCGTGAACGCGGACTTGCGCCAGGAGATGAACGTGGAGGACGAGTATTTCTCCGCCATCGAGGACCGTGACACCGCCATCATGAACCGCGACAAGATGATAGCGGAGAGGGATGCCAAACTCGCCGAGCAAGAAACCAAACTCACTGAGCAAGAATCCAAACTCACTGAGCAAGAATCCAAGCTCACGGAACAAGAATCCAAACTTGCGGAGACAGAATCCAAGCTCACCGAGCAAAGCAACCAACTTCGGCTCTTGGTTAATGTCCTGATAGGAAAGGGTGAGTCAACAGCCTCTATAGCCCAAATAGTCGGGAAATCAGAAAACGAAATCCAGAGACTGATTGAAGAGCAAGGGTAAAAAGATGCCTCCTCGTTTTCGCTAACACGAAAGGAAGAACGAGAACAAAACAAACGCTCCGCCCGACTTAAACTACAAGAGTTTAAAATCGGACGGAGCTGTTTATCTTGAAAGTCTCGTTCATTAGATTGAATCAATCCCATCAAAGGCTTACCTTCTTGACGGCAGATTCAATAATGAATATACGGCATTACTCAAAGTCGGCTCTTTATGAAAAGGCAATAATGCCAACGTCTCGTAGGCTTTCTTGTAGTCGCCACTTCTTGCATAAGCCGCAGCCAAATAAGAGACCGTACTCTTTGAGGGAGTAAGTTCAAACGCTTTTTCAGCCAATGTCAAGATGGCTTCTTTCTCCATATTTGATGGAGAATAACTATTCAAAAAGAACTTACCTATTATGAAGGTATAAAACATTTCCCTGTACAGATAACGATGAGATTCCTTATATGTATCTCCAATCATCAGAGCTTGCTTCAGAGCGTTTTGGTAATTCCCTTCAAATATCTCAGATTCCATCCGGATCAAGGCCAGATAAAGTTCCTTATTCGGGAAGTCCCTACATTCAATCCAGTTTACGTATTGACGAAACTTTGTCTCATCAGTCCGCACAGAGATTGGTATGCGCACTAAGTTCATATACATCAGTCTATCAAAGTCTAAAGACGGATTTAGAACCGATGAATAGACATCGTTGTAATCCAACAGAGTAGACCAAACCTTGTCATTCTCAATGGTACGGGTAAAACGGCACAAGAAACTTCCAATTCGTGGACTCTTAAGTTCATCAGGAGTCAATTCCATAAGATATTGATTAAAATACGGACGTACGGAATCCGGATACATTTGAGGCAACGTTTCAAACAGGTACTTATCCACAAACTCTTCATCCCTAACACCCGAAGACCATTTTTGTCTATAGTCATCTATCTGTTTCCATAAAGAACTTGATTGGGCTTCTCGACAAAATTTCAAGAATGGCTCTACGGGAAGATATCCACTTTCAGCACTCAACAATCTGCCGTTCTTGTCTAACCAATAGAAAGAAGGATAGGCACCTGGATGAAACCGCGTAAAGAAGCCATGACTTTTCTCTTTTTCGGCATCCAATCGAATGGAGATGTATGTCTTGTTCATATAATCCGCCACCTCTGCATTGCTGAAAACGGTAGCTTCCATTCTCTTACACGGAGCGCACCAAGAGGTGTATACATCTACAAATATCGGTTTATCCGCCATCTGAGCTTGGAGAATCAATTCTTGCCAAGAAAGATTCTCCAAGAAAGAGACTTGCTGACATTTCACCTCAGATGAAGCCATCAGCAAACAAATCAACAACCCGATGAAATAGACCACCCGACGTTTCATAATCAATACTTGCTCTCAAAATCCACAATTCGGTCAGCGAAATGTGGGTGATAAACGGTTTGTTTAAGATTAAGGCCTCCGTCAGTAGAGATGGTTAACCCACAGAATCCCGCCTTTTTCTCTGACAAGCTATTGTCTCGGAAAGCGACCCACAAACGATTTCCACCCCGTTCAACTTCTATGTGATCAATTGTGTAACTTGAACCTTCTTTTGCATTGGTCTGCAAATCATATACCTCTCCACCTGCAGCACTTGCCGAGTTGTAGATATAAATTTTACTTCCTACGGCGTAGAACAGGTAACCGGAGAACAGTGCGGATGTCGCAAAAGTGTTGGCATTAGCAATATTATCACTGGAAAGGATATCATTGGCCAAATCCTTGAAATAAGAAGAGGGGGTTTCATTCGTATAAAAACCTATTCCCATCCTCAGCAAATGTCTTTCACCGTTTTCTGCCTCAAATACACCGAGATACTCCTTGCCACCAGTGGAAGAACGTGCAGTCAATCCTGCATACAAACATTCCATTCCTACTTCATCCGGATTAAAGAAGCCACCGTCTACATAAGTGAAGCTACGCGTCTTTGAAACCTTTGTCAAGAATGCGGTCGATATATTCATAACGGAATAGAAGCATTTGTTCTGATTGTCATAGAGAACAACACGCGACTCAAGATCTTCTTCGTCAACAAAGTTGGCATTGTCGGCAATCGCATAAGTTGAGCCCTGAACAACCAAGTTCGGCTTTACCGTTATATCCGGCGTAGTGGAGTTTGTTGCCCGGTCATAGACAAGTCCATTATCCACCAAGTACTCACGCATAGAACTCTTGTAGTATGCCTGAGGCTTAATGGTCTGCGGGATTGTACCAAAGAACATGTCTTTATAGTCTCTACGCTTGGCCATGGTAATATTATCCAAGACCTTTCCACCCTCTCCATCCTGACACATGACAAGAACTTCGCTTGTAACATCTGTTGAATATTTGTTGTAATAGACTCGTTTAGGGTTGCTGCCCAGCACATCTCCATTATTTAACTTACCATACACATCTGATACAACTTCATCTTTGGAAGGAATCCAAAAGTTAAGAACTGCCTTGTTGTCCGTTTCGGCCAGAATCATCAAGCCATTCGTAAACTCATTTACCACATTCACCGTAAACTCTTTTTCATAGTAGATGTTAGTGGTTGTGCTAACGGCCTTAAACTTGACAGTATGTTCTCCGGGAGTCAAACGAATCACGACATCCAGATTCTTCTCTTTGGACAACGTATCAGCTACGTATCTGGTAGACTTGTCGTACGTAACCCAAAAATATTTCAGGTCTGCATCCGTATTGAATGTCGTCTTCACCGTAGGATGAATGCTAAACGTATTATCCACGTAAACATCCGTGTACTCATCCTCAATACCCTCAATGGAAACTTCATTAAGTTCATTGAAGTCTTTATTTGTTGTGTCGTCCACGCATGCCCAGCAAATGAACAACAGGGAATAAACTATAATCTTTTTCATCTTCTTCAAATATTAAAGTGGTGACCAGTCTGCCGTAATCCATTCTTGTGTATCCTCATCCCAAATTGGAGTTTGCAGCAGATAATTATATACCATACGCCCGTAAGACATATAGCTTGAGATTGCAGTATAGTCAAGCTTTTCCGGGAAATCGAATCCTTGCAGTTGTATGCACAAGCGGTGTTTGGCCTTGGAATATGCCCCATAATACAACGACAAAGGAATCCTCCAGTAGGAAGGTTGCACCAACTGGTCCGTGATTACCAGCTTCGCTTTCAACGACCCGCTATACCCAAGATCGAAATCAGCATTTGATTTCAGATTCAGGATTAGGCTCACATCACCGTCCTTCAACTCCTTATTCATTACGTTGACATTGATTGCCGTTTCCACTTCACCGGCTTTCAGCACTACTGATTCAGGGATATCCTTATACTGGACATTTTCCTTGGCCGTCGAAACGGGGTCTACTTCTATAGATATATTACGGTCAGTGTTTGTACTGACACCTATAATTCGGACAGGAACAGAGACAACATCTTCGTCAGCCAGGCCTGCCGCAAAAGAGTAGATAATACTGTCTTTCTCCGTTAATGAGCTGAAATATACAGCAGGTTTTTCTTCGTATAGCACTCTATCATTTTCTTGACATCCAGTCAAGCTAAGCCCAATGAGCATGCCACATACATGTAGCAATAAATATTTCTTCATAACGCATTAGTCTAAAAAGTTTGTATTTTCCGTAGGAAGCGGAAGAATATATACACTCTCGTAATCTGACAAGGCTGTATTAAAAATCGGCCTTTTAGGAACAGCCAAACGTTTATAGGCATAAAACAGTTGCCCTTCACCCAAAAACTCTTTGGCGTATTCAGCCAGCATTGTTTCTTGAAGGTTTACAGCCGTCAACTCCACTTCTGGAAGTCCTCTATGGTAAAGCAACTGGTTGTAGTAATCATTAGCCTTATCCAACGTGGGAGCTGCTTCCGCCGCGATAAGATACATCTCGGAAATCTTCAAGAGGGGAATACGCTCCGAGTAGTTGTATTTGGCTACATAGTTATATGAACCGGAGTTTTCAACCCACCATTGCTGACGATAATCCATACTTAAACTTGACGGGAAAATTTTATTGATAGTGGTTCCGTTGATAGAAAGGAAGTTTGAATTGGCATTGCTGACATAAAAATATTTGTCTGAGATGTCCTCTTTCAGTCCTTCGTATTCCAAAGCGAATATATTTTCCTGAACGAAACCGTTTTTGTCTTGGCTGGTCAAGTCCGCACTGGAAACCAACGGGAATAGAGAAGAATTGATAACCTCAACGGCATAGTCGTAAGCCTTTTGTTTGTCACCATCCCCATTGCGATACAACAGAGTCCGAGCCAACAAGGCGGTTGCAGCATAATAGTTCATCCGGTATTCCCTGCCCTTCCAAACGTCTGTGAGATTTTCCAAGTCGTATGAGGAATGATTTGGTCCATAGGGATCAATCGCCGTCAACAATCTGCGCGATTCCTCTAAATCAGCAACAATGCGGTTCAGCACCTCCTCGGTCGACAAGCGTTTAAAAAGGTCTTTTGTATATTTGTCAACATAAGGAATCGCCTTCCGGGTTCTTCCATCCTCCATCGCTGGTGATGCGCCGAACAGACGTAACAAATCCAGGTGGATATAGGCTCTCAGTCCTAATGCTTCTCCTTTAATCAACTCATATTCTCCAGTTGCAAAAATGTCTCTGCGCTGATCGATACCGTCCAATAGATTGTTCAGGTTGGCAATGACATTGTATTCGTTCTTCCAAATATTGTCTTTGCGAGTCTCTTCTTTTGATTCCGTATAGTTATACGCAAAAGCATACTGAAAGTTGTTGAGAGTAGCGGATGCAGTGGAATAGTATTGACCCAACACATCCATATAAGTCATCGTAAGTTGGCCTCCATACAAGTCCGTCTTTGCCATGCTTCCGTAACATCCTATCAAGGCATCTCTAAATCCCTGCGAAGTCTTGAATAAATCATCCGATTTAAGCTCTGATTTAGGAGAGATATCAAACCAATTCTCACACGAAGACAGCATGAAAAGAGGAATTATATAACTTATCAATAGTATTTTCTTCATAATCTTCTGTAATTAGAAAGTTAATTGAGCCGTGAAAGAGTAGTGATGTGAATAGGGATATGTCGTACCTATTTCACGGCGTATGGTAGATAGTCTCATGAAGTCGTTAGCAGTCAAAGAGACTTTTAGATATTGAGCTCCGAAGCTACTGATCCAGTCCGTTTTGAATGTATAGGCCAGACTGACGGAATTTGCGGAAAGAAGATTGTCTTTCTCCACAAATCTGGATGTCGGCTTCGTAGTAGACTGGTCACTTATTCTTTTGTATTCAGCTGCCACGCCAGGTGTCTGCCAACGATTGTAAAGGGCTCGTTCGTCCACATTGTTATAGGGATTTACATTCTCCACTTTGTCTACCAGAGTTTGGTTATATGCATAACCTCCAAAACGGTAGTAGAAGTTTGTATTCAACTCAAAACCCTTGTAATAGACATTGAAACCGAATGTTCCACTAAGGTCAGGATCCGTCGTCGCATACGGAACATAGTCGTCTTCGCTCCAAGTGGTTGTATAATCACCATTTTTGCTGATAAAGACTTCATTACCTGTCGCAGGGTCAATTCCCGCTGAAGGAACTACCCATATGGTGTTGATAGAGGCTCCTTCAACATATCTGACATAAGTCTTGGATGAGCTCTCCGCATCAGCCTTTTCATTGAACGAACTCAATCCTGACGAAATCTTTTTCAATGTGTTTTTGTAGTGCTGACCATTTACGAAAAGATTCACTCGCCAATCCTTGTTTTGGAAGGCCGTAAACTTGACATTGAAATCAAAACCTTTATTCTGCGTTTCGCCCAAGTTTTCTTTGTACGAATCAAAACCGAGGTAAGAAGCCATGTTG
>CAVJRQ010000009.1:0-77447 GCA_963652075.1 Acutalibacteraceae bacterium | reverse complement strand
ACAAGTCTTTTGAATTTTCTATGAAGTAGTTGAAATATCCGCTTAAACGATTATTGAAGAATCCAAAATCAATACCAAGGTTCATTTTCTGGGTGCGTTGCCATTTCAAATCCGAATTGCCAAACGCTTTAATTACCGCACCAATATAGTCTTGGTAAGCCAAGGTATTCTTGTACTGGTACATCTTCATGGCCTGATACGGGTAGAAACTTTGGCTACCGGTATATCCAGTACTCATGCGCAAACGGAACAGGTCAATGAAGCCAAGTTTTTTTACAAAAGATTCTTCGTGGAGATTCCAACCGATACCCGCACTCCAGAATGTACCCCACCGACTGTCACTGCCGAACAAAGAAGATCCGTCCATACGTATGGAGGTATCCACAAAATAGCGGTCTGCAAAACTATAGTTGGCATTTCCGAAGAATCCCATCAAGCGAGTCATCGTGGCATCTCCGCTAACTACACTTCCCTCACGGAAGCCTGCTCCCATAGCCGGGTGATCAAGTTGTTGATTAGGGAATCCATTAACGGTATAGGAACTATAGTCACTCGAAGTTTCTTGTATATTCCAACCACCGTTCAAGCTCAACGCATGTTTATCGAATTGACCGAAATAAGAGAGAACCAAGCTGCCATCATATGAATTGGAAACAGTATTTCCTTTTGTATAACTTCCTCTATCACTCTCTACCGTCGCAAAATCCGTGTGGTCTGCAGGTTTGAACACATCGGTGGATTTGTTGATACGTTCAATTGAAAAGTTTCCTTTTAATTTCAGGTTACTTAGGATATCCCATTCTACACTGAAATTATCAACAAAGTCATCGTAAACCGAACCATCTTTGGTGTTCAAGGTGGCGTTGTACAAAGGATTTACTACCGTTGTCGAGCCTGCACTCGGGCTATAGATAGTGAATAAGATTTTCTTCACTTGACCGTTCTCATCGTAGGGGTAATAATATGGATTCATGTTGGCATAATCGCTGAACGAACCGTACGGCGAGTTATTAGAAGATACTTTATCGTAAGTGATTTCGTTTTTGAAACGCAGGTTACGGTAGTTATATTGCAACTTAATGCCTGTACCGATGCGTGTACGATCAGAACCCTTCATAACGCCCGAGGTATTGTTATAGGTAAGGTTTACGCCATAACGGAAACTATCGTTACCTCCCTCTAATTGAACGCTATGTTTGTGGCTTACGCCTAATGAATGGAGAGGCAATGCCAGCCAGTCCGTATCATATCCTTTCTGTACTAACTTCAGCCTTTCGTTATAGTTTCTTCTATATTCCTCATCCACATACACGGCACCCGTACCCTCATAAAGTCCTGCCAACTCTTCATATTTCAGTTTGTCTGAAGCATGAAGCAAATGATAATCAGAAATATCAGCCGCCTCCAAATCCAAACTTCCGTAGTAGTTCAGGCGCAGTTTCCCGGATACCGGAGCCTTTGTATCGATAATCACTACTCCGTTCGCTGCACGCGATCCATAGATGGCCGTAGCGGAAGCATCTTTCAGGATAGAGATATTGGCCACGCGATTAGGGTCAAGGTCGTATATTTTCTCTACGCTGACTTCGAATCCGTCAAGGATGAAAGTCGGCAAGTTCGAATTACCCTTGTATTCTTCACTTAAACTGGTGGTTGTCGGTAACGCATTCACACCACGCACCTGGATATTCGGGATTGTGTTTGGGTCAGAACCCATCTCAAGATTCTCCACAATCTTGAACGAAGGGTCAATGGCCGCTATTGTTGAGAGCAAGCCTTGGTTGGAAATCGCCGCCAATTCTTCTCCACTATAGCTGGTAGCCGCTCCTGTATAGGTCTGTTTACGTTGTGTATAGTATCCGGTTACAACCACCTCCTCCATCGCATTGTTGTCTTCCACCATGACTACTCGCATGGATTTGCGGGGAGTTGCGGCCAGCAACTGGTCCTTATAGCCTACGTAGGTGAAACGGAGGGTGGCACCGGCGGGGATTTCTATCTCGAACTTACCGTCGAGGTCGGTGATGACACCGGTCAGCATTTGTCCGTTCTGCATCACGGCTACGTTCACGCCGACCAACGGGGAATTGTCCTTGCCGTCCACAACGAAGCCTTTCACCTTGCCGCCTTCACGGACCTGCTTCATGGCACTCACCACCACCGTGTTGTTGCTGATGGTGTAGGTCATGCCGTATCTTGACAGGCATTCCGTCAATGCGTCTTCCACGTCTACGTCGGTCAGATTCAGACTGACGTTTTTAATCTTTTCCACTTCGTCCACGCTGTACGATATGCCATACGAAGACGATTTCATAATCTCGGAGATTGCCGTTTTCAGGGTTACGTTGTTCAAACGCAGCGTGACTTTCTTGTCCGCCAATGCCGAACCGTAGGCCGCATGGGCGAAGAAGAGAAGCGTCAACGTCAAGACTCCCAAAGATTTTGATAAGGTGCCGGCATGTATCCTGCCGAGCCTGTCCCATTTCATTCTCATAAGAATTCTCTCTTTTAAATAATTGTTAATACTATGTAGTTTACTCATTCGCGTGTTTGCTGATGGTGACGGTACGTCCGTTCACCCGATAGTCCACCATCTTCGTCAGGTGGAGCAGCTCCAGTATCTGCTCGATGCGGCTGAACCTTTGTGCCTTGAGCATGAAGGAATAGTCAGCCGTCCGTTCCGTATCGAACTTCACCGTGATGTCGTATCGTTTTTCCAAATCTTTCGCTATCTCCCTCAGCGTGCGGTTGTTGAAGTAGAGCAGCCCGTGCGTCCATGCCAACACTCCGTCCACGTCGGCTTCCTCCTTGGTGTAGGTCTCCGTGGACGCGTCGCCCTGCACCTCTTCGCCGGGCATCAACCGGTACATACCGCCCTGACGGTTCTCCACCTTCACCATCCCCTCTACCAACGTCAGTCCATAGGCTTGTTCATCGGGATAGTCTTTTATATTGAAGGAGGTTCCCAACACAGTGGCTACCATGCGCGAGGAGGTAACGATGAACGGGCAATCGGGATTGTGATGCACCTGCATGTAGGCCTCTCCGTCCATGAACACCTCACGGGTGTTCATCCCCTTGAACGTGACGGGGTATCTAAGCCGCGACTCGGAATTCAGCTGGATGAAGGTGCCGTCGGACAAGGTGATTTCACACTCACGGCCGCGCGGCACTATCAGCTCATTATAGAGGGCATGGCCGGACAGGGTGTCGGAGAAGTTCTTGTCGTTATAGGTCAGTATCCCGTCAGACGAGGTGGAGATGTTCACGCCTCCCGACTCGAAGAAAGAGCGTTGGAAATCAGCCAACAGATATTGCTCGCCGGAGGCGAGCTTCAGCGTAATGTTGTAGTGCACCTCGGGGATGACCCTCTCCCCTTCTTGGGCGATGGGGCTTTCCACCGGAGGCGTTTCACTGTACCGGGCTACCGAGAAGCCTATCACCAGCAGGACGACGGCTGCGGCAGCGGTGTAGTAAAGAGGACGCAGACGTGCCCTCCTCCTCCGGTTGACGGCACGCAAGAAGCGTTTCGTATTCATCTTCTCACGCTCTTTCAACTCGTAGAGCCGCTGAAGGTCCTTCCTTATCAGCTCGGAGTCTTTCAGCTCGTCCCATACGGTGTTCCCTTGGTCGGAATGCACATCTCCTCTCTTCATGTCTTGGCTTTTTGCTTATAGAACACTCAAAAGGAATAAATTCATGAATGGAAATAAATATTTTTCTGACTAGAGAGTGATTTTATCCGTCCGTCAGACGATGCAGGTAGCTACAACATGAAGAATATGTAGATGAAATTCTGGCGCAGGTTTTTAATGGCGAGGTAGATATGCGTCTTCACCGTGTTGACCGAGAGATGCATCTCTTCCGCCGTCTCAGCGTAGGTTTTTCCCTCAAAATAGATTTTCTTCAACACTTCGCGGCATTGTGGCGGGAGGCTTTCCACGGCTTCGTAGATACGTTCGAGTTTTTCCATATAAGCCTCTTGGCGTTCCGCCTCTTCCGGCACATCCACATTTTCTATCTGTTCCACTTCGAACAGGCGAAGGTTTTGGGTGCGAAGATAGTTCAGCGACGCATTACGGGCACAGACGTAAAGAAACGACGGTTTGCATTGGGCGAGGCACTTCTTCTCCCAAAGTTTCACGAACATATCCTGCACGATGTCTTCCGCCACGGGAACGGAGTCGACAAAGGAATTCACGTAAAGCACAAGGTGGTTGAAATGCTCCTTGAAGAGTTCCACCGCAACCTTTTCATGACTTATACCTGAATTCCCTTCCATAACCCCGAACCCTTATTCTTTGTCGAGTTCCTGCCTCAGCAGCCGGATGTATGTGGGGTCGGTACCACAACAGCCGCCGATATATTTCACGCCATAGTCAAGGGCAGGCAGGGCGGCTTTGACAAAATCGGCGGCATCTTCGGAGGAGACGGTCTTCCCGTCCTGCACCTTTGGCTGGCCGGCATTGGGCTTAAAGATTAGTTCCTTTGTCGTCTTACCTGCAAACTGGGCAATGACAGGAACGCCCAATTCGGGAGTTACGTTACAGTTGAGTCCGATAGCCTTCACCTTGGGATGTTTCTCCATGGCCGCAATGAATTCGTCCACGGAGTTGCCCATGATGGTGTAGCCGTTCTCGGCAAAGCTCAACGTGCAGAAGATGGGCGCGTCATACTTCTCCGCTACGCTGATGGCAATCTCCGCCATATTCAGGTCGATGAAAGTCTGCACATAGATGATGTCTGGCTTCACGTCCAAGCTCATGCCCGCGCCAATCTGCTCTTCGTACATCATCTTGGCCTGGAACTCACTGATGGAGCCAAACGGCTCCATCATCTCCATCAACGGACCCACGGTGAACATCACCTTCACGTCCGTGCCCCTCACGGCATCGGTAGCCAGCTTGATGGCGGCCCTCACCACCTCCTTCACGTCGTAGTTGCCCTCGCGGCTCACAAACGAACGGTTGGCGGCAAAGGTGTTGGTCAGCACTATCCGCGAACCCGCGGCGATGTATTCTTTTGTCAACTCCGTGACCAGCTCCGGGCGGTCAAGGTTATAAGTCCACACCGGATGCTTGTCGTTGGATTTCTTCCAAAGGCTTGTTCCCACAGCTCCGTCCAGGAGCACAACATCTCTTCTCATATATATCTATTGGTTTGATAAACTGACCACAAAAATAGCGTATTTATAGCTTTCCCCCTAATAATTGACAAATTTGTTGCAAATAATGTGCATCTGTCTTGTCAAAAGTGTCCAGGTGTTCGCTGTCGATGTCGAGCACGGCAACCACCTGCTCTCCGCAAAAGACGGGGACGACTATCTCCGAACGCGAGGCGGAACTGCAGGCGATATGCCCGGGGAACTCGTCCACGTCGGGGACAATCACCGTACGGGCCTCTTTCCAAGCCGTACCGCATACGCCTTTACCGTAGCCGATGCGCGTACAGGCCAAAGGACCTTGGAAAGGAGCGAGCACCAGTTGGTCGTCCATCACCCGATAGAAGCCCGTCCACCAAAAATGAAAGGTTTCCATCAACGCCGCCGCCACATTGGCCATGTTGGCTATCAGATCCGGTTCGTCAGCTATCAAGGATTCTATTTGCGGCACAAGGGTCTGGTACATCTCTTCCTTGGTTCCGTCGGCTTTTTCTAAGGTTTCTGCCATATCATATAGTATAAATAAGTTAAGAACGAGCAAAGATAGCCATTTTCTTTTTACCTTTGCCACCCAAACGAGTGATTCACAAAATAACATGTTTCATGAGACAGTATAAACTGATAAATAACATAACGGGATGGTTCACGTTCCTCGTTGCGGCAATCGTCTATTGCCTTACGATTGAGCCTACCGCAAGTTTCTGGGATTGCCCCGAGTTCATCACCACCGGATACAAGCTGGAGGTCGGCCACCCGCCCGGCGCGCCGTTCTTCATGCTTACGGCAAACCTCTTCTCACAGTTCGTGAGCGACCCGAGCCAGGTGGCGCGCATGGTCAACACCATGTCCGCCCTGCTGAGTGCAGGATGCATCCTGTTCCTCTTCTGGAGCATCACCCACCTGACCCGTTCGTTGATTTGTCCCGACGTGGAGAAGATGACGCTGGGGCAGCTGATTACCATCATGGGCGCAGGATTGGTAGGCGCACTGGCCTACACGTTTAGTGACACGTTCTGGTTCAGCGCCGTAGAGGGTGAGGTCTACGCCTATTCGTCCCTCTTCACCGCTGCCGTATTTTGGCTGATACTGAAGTGGGAGGAGGTGGCGGACGAGCCGCACAGCGACCGCTGGCTGATTCTCATCGCTTACCTGACGGGGCTCTCCATTGGCGTACACTTGCTCAACCTGCTTTGCATCCCTGCCATCGTGTTGGTTTACTATTATAAGAAGAACCCGCATGCCAACCTGAAGGGTTCGCTCGCGGCACTCATCGGTTCGATGATACTGATTGCCGTAGTGCTCTATGGCATCGTGCCGGGAGCCGTAAAGGTAGGCGGATGGTTCGAGCTGTTGTTTGTCAACGTATTGGGCATGCCGTTCAACACGGGTGTCATCGTCTACATCGTTCTGCTTGCCGCCTCCCTCATTTGGGGCGTGTACGAGAGCTATACCGTCAAGAGCGTCAAACGGATGAACATCGCCTTCGTGGTGACCGTGGCTATGCTCGGCATTCCGTTCTATGGCTACGGAGCCATGAGCATCATTGGCGGCATCGTGGTCTTGGCACTGCTCGTACTGTGGCTCTTCGGCTATTTAGGAAAGAAGATTATGGTGAGCGCACGTGCCCTGAACACCGCCCTGCTCTGCCTGATGATGATTATGGTGGGCTACTCCAGCTACGCACTCATCGTCATCCGTTCCACAGCCAACACGCCGATGGACCAGAACTCTCCGGAAGACATCTTCACGCTGGGCGATTATCTGGGACGCGAGCAGTATGGTACCAGACCGCTCTTCTATGGTCAGGCCTACTCGTCGAAGGTAAAACTGAAGAACGAAGGCGGCTATTGCGTGCCGGTATCTGTAGAAGGTGCGCCGGTCTACCAGCGGAAAGAGAAAGTGTCGCCCGACGAGAAGGACAGTTACGAAATCGTGCGCCACAAGACGGACTACGTCTATGCGCAGAACATGCTGTTCCCCCGTATGTACAGCGAACAGCACGCCAACTGGGCCGGCCACAACCTCTATGAAGAGTGGTTGGGCGGAGTCAAAGGATACCAGGTTCCCTATGACCAGTGCGGCGAGACCGTGATGGTGAAAATGCCCACCCAGTGGGACAACATCCGTTTCTTCCTCAGTTACCAGGTTAATTATATGTATTGGCGCTACTTCATGTGGAACTTCGCCGGCAGGCAGAACGACATACAGGGTAGCGGAGAGAACGACAAAGGCAACTGGATTACAGGTATCTCCTTCATCGACAACCTGATGCTGGGCAACCAAGACCTGTTACCCACCGACCTGAAAGAGAACAAGGGACACAACGTCTTCTACTGCCTGCCTCTCATACTCGGTCTGATTGGTCTCTTCTGGCAAGCCTACAGGGGCGAGAAGGGCATCAAACAGTTCTGGGTGGTATTCTTCCTGTTCTTCATGACCGGTCTGGCCATCGTGCTCTACCTGAACCAAACGCCGAACCAGCCGCGTGAGCGCGACTACGCCTATGCCGGTTCGTTCTATGCCTTCGCCATCTGGATAGGATTGGGCGTAGCGGGCGTGGCGCGGTTCCTCAACAAATACCTCAACGGGAAGAACAAGCAGGACATTTGCGCGACCGCAGGAGTGATAGCCTCATTGGCTTGCCTCTGCATCCCTGTGCAGATGGCTAGCCAGACTTGGGACGACCACGACCGTAGCGGCAGATACACCTGCCGCGACTTCGGGCAGAACTACCTGATGAGTCTGCAGGAGGAGGGTAAGCCGATTATCTATACCAACGGCGACAACGACACCTTCCCGCTTTGGTACAACCAGGAGACGGAGAACTTCCGTACGGACGTGCGCGTTTGCAACCTCAGCTATCTGCAGACCGACTGGTACATCGACCAGATGCGCCGTCCCGCCTACGAGTCGCCCTCCGTACCTATTCTGTGGGACCGCATCGAATACGTGTCGGGCACTAACGAATACATCCCCGTACGTCCGGATGCCAAATCACAGATATTGGACATCTACAAGAGCAACCCCACGGCTGCCAAGGAGAGCTTCGGCGACGAGCCTTTCGAGCTGAAGAACATCCTGAAGTATTGGGTACGCACCAAGAACGCCGACCTCCACTTCATCCCCACGGACACGGTCTACATCACCATTGACAAGGAGGCTGTGCGCCGCTCGGGCATGCTCATCCCGAAAGAACTCAACGACAGCATCCCTGACAAGATGATTATTCCGTTGAAGAAGCGCGCTCTCTACAAGAGCGACCTGATGATGCTGGAGATGCTCGCCAACGCCAACTGGGAGCGGCCGATATACATCGCCACCACCGTGGGTGAAGAGAACCATATGGGACTCAGCCCGTTCTTCTTGCAGGAGGGACTGGCCTACCGCATCACGCCGTTCAACTTCCGGCAGCTTGGCTATCCGCAAAACATCCGCGAGGGCTTCGCCATCGACACGGAGAAGATGTACGACAACCTGATGAACAAGTTCAAGTTTGGCGGCATCGAGAATCCGAAAGTCTACCTCGACGAGACCATCAGCCGTATGTGCTACACCCATCGGCGCATGTTCGGTCAATTAGTGACGCAGCTGCTCAAGGAGGGAAAGAACGACAAAGCCCTGAAGGCACTCGACTACTGCGAGAAGGTGATACCCAACGCCACCCTGACGCACGATTACCAAAGCGGGTCGATGACGCTGGCCAAGGCCTACTTCCAGTTAGGACGGAAAGAGCAGGGAGCGGCGATTGCCGATGCCATGGGCAAGAAATCGCTGGAACACGCCACTTGGATTCTGAGTTTAGACGACACCCACTTCCAACAGAACGTCAGTGAGTGCCAGTACCACATCTCGTTGATCAGCGAAATAGCCAGACTGTTGATTGACAACGACCCCGACGCGGAAGTTTCAAAGCACTATGCGGCCAAGTTCAGCGACCTGTTCGAACTGCTCAAGCTGCGTGTCGGTTCAAAATAAAAGAGACAGAGGCGTATGTTTATCGAGCAGCCCCCGTTGATAGTGCGTTGGATTTATCCGCGCGCCTATTGGAGAATGAGCTCCAAGGAGCATGCCGTGTATCTGACTTTCGATGACGGTCCGATACCCGAAGTCACCCCTTGGGTGCTCAGTGTGCTCGACAAATACGGGATAAAGGCCACCTTTTTCATGGTGGGCGACAATGTGCGCAAGCACCCCGAAGAGTTCGAGATGGTGAAGGCCGCGGGTCACAGGTTGGGCAACCATACCTATAACCACATCCGCGGGTTCGAGTACCTGACCCGTAACTATATGGCCAATGCCGAGAAAGCCAACGAGAAGTTGCAGACCGACCTCTTCCGCCCGCCGCACGGACACATGCGGTGGTTGCAGTACGAAGTGCTGAAGTGGAAATACCGCATCGTGATGTGGGACCTCGTGACGCGCGACTACAGCAAGCACCTCAATGGCGAGCAAGTCTTCGAGAAGGTGAAGAAATATGCCCGCAACGGCTCCATCATCACCTTTCACGACTCTCTGAAGTCCGAGCGGAACCTGAAGTACGCCCTGCCCCGCTCCATCGAGTGGCTCTTGGAACAGGGATACACCTTTAAGGTGTTCGACTGACAATGGATTCAAACCGGGAAACATACAGCGAGTTCATCAAAGCCGAGGCCCTGCGTCTCGGCTTTGATGCTTGTGGCTTTGCCGCTGCCCAGCCTGTGGACAATGAGGCGGAACGAAGTTTCCGGCATTGGATTGCGGAGGGCAAACAGGCCGACATGGACTATATGAGCCATTATCAGGACGTGCGCCTCGACCCCCGCCTGTTGGTCGAAGGAGCGCAGAGCGTAGTCAGTGTGGCACTCAACTATTACCCCGTGCAACAACTGCCGGCGGAGCATTACCAATTCGCGTGGTATGCCTACGGAAAGGACTACCACGACGTGATGAAAGGGAAATTGTTGCAACTGCTCCAAGCCGTGCAGACCCGGTTCCCCGAAGCCATAGGAAGGGCGTTCTGCGACACAGCCCCGTTGCTCGAACGTTATTGGGCATGGAAGTGCGGTCTGGGTTGGATAGGCAAGAACTGCCAACTCATCATCCCGAAGGCTGGCTCCACCTTCTTCCTGGGTGAGCTGGTGCTCAACCTGCCCCTCGCCTATGATACGCCACAGCCCGACCGTTGCGGCACTTGCGACCGCTGTCTGCAAGCCTGTCCCACGCACGCGTTGGAAGAGCCTCGTTTACTCAACGCCAACCGCTGCCTCTCCTATCTGACGATTGAGAACCGGGGCGAGATTCCCCCGGAAGCCATTGCCGTCATGGGTGACTGCATCTACGGCTGCGACCGCTGCCAGAAGGCATGTCCCTGGAACAACTTCGCCCACCCCACTACCGAGTCGTGCCTCCAGCCCCAAGAGTCGTTTCTGCGGATGAGCCGCGAAGCGTGGAATCATCTCACCGAGGAGCAGTACCGCACGCTCTTCAAAGGCTCTGCCGTAAAACGTGCCAAGTACTCCGGACTGATGCGCAACATCCAAGCGGTGAAGAAGAAGGAACCATAACGCAGCATTAGTAGCCATTACGGGTCAGTCCGGAAACTCGGTGGCAATTTCAGTAAGGCTCAATTTAGCGTGTCTACCGTTTCAGTCAACGAAGAGAAAAGTGTATGGGAAATCAGCCCGAATAACGCAAGCGGTTGCACCTGCCAACGTAAGTACTTTCATCGGGCAACGTAAGTACTTACGTGAGCCATCGTAAGTACTTTCATCAGGCAACGTAAGTACTTGCGTGGACACACGTAAGGTGTACGGTGCTATCGACTGGAATACGCACTTCGCCCAAACGAAAACAATGCGCCCGGTCTGTTCCGCAATGGGGAGCAAACCGGGCGCACAATGTATATTGTCCGTAAATTTACTTGACGGTAACGGTCAACGGGTTACGAACTTTCTGAGCATATTCGTTCAGGTAGTTCTCCCATTTGTCCATAGAATCCATACCGGCCTTTGTCCAACCCGAACCCCAGTAGTAAACATATTCGGTATCGGGCTTATAGTCGCTGACGGCCAACACGTGACCGGTGGCATCGCCGCGCAACTCATGGCTCTCCTTCTCGGAGAAACAAACCGCTTTGGCTTCTTTCACCAGGGCAGGGAACACCGCACCTACATAAATCTTTCCGTTGCCGTTGTTGACGTTGTCGGTCAAGTCCTCATAGGCGATGTAGCCTTTCTGTGCCTCAGCCTTGTAAGCCTCCGGGTTCTCCGGGTGGATAACCAGTCCGGTAACCACCGGTGTCGTGGCGTTCAGGTTTTGGTAAGTAACCACCACCTTGTTGAGGTGAGAGCCTTTGTCGAGTGAAAGGATACGTGTCTCCACTACATTGGAGTCACCGTTGACAATCAACGGATTGTAGACCAACTTCACGCTGAAACGCAACGGGCCGTTGTCCAGAATCTCATACTCCTTGTAGCAATAAGGATAGACGATGGATGAGTCAGCGGCCAACAGGGCAGCCGTACCGCCACCGAGCGTAGGGCCTACCTTATAGCAGTCCAGTCCGTTCCCATGGTCCACATGGTAGCTGACCGACTTATAGAGTGCATCGGCTTCGTCCTTCTTGCCGGACTTCTTCAGCTCGGCAATCTTCGCCAAGGTTTCGGGGTTCAACTCATCGGCATAGCGTTTCTCCACGACCATCTCGGGCACGTTCTTCACCCACACGTCGTAGCCGAAAGCACGCTCACCGCTTGCCTGCAGAGCCGGTCCGTAGGTGCGGAACGCCACCTTGTCGTTCTCCCAAGCGATGTCGTCCACCCGTTCGGGGTAGTGACGACCGCATGCGCTTGTCTCCACCAAAGCCGGCGTGCCGACCTTCACGGTGTAGTTGACCGACGCATTGGCTCCTACCGTAGCGGGGAAGATGAGCTTGCCGTCGTTGGTTACCTGCGAAGGCAACTGCTGACCATTGGCATCAAGCACCACCACCTCGGCGGTGTCGGCCAGTTGCAGTTTCTGCGCAATGTCCTCCATCGACACCTCCACCATCTCCTCTGTCCGGTTCAGGTCGGTGCTATTGGATACCGTCACCGTGACGGCCTGCTTCTGCGAGCAGGCGCACATCATCAGCAACGATGCAATCCAAACAAAATGCTTCTTCATAACCGGTAAGATTATTTAGGTTGTTTACCGATGTAAGCCAGGATACCGCCATCCACATAGAGGATGTGTCCGTTCACGGCGTTGGAAGCCTCGGATGCCAGGAACACGGCAGGACCTGTCAGTTCCTCAGGCTGCAACCAGCGTCCAGCCGGAGTCTTGGCGCAGATGAACGAATCGAACGGGTGACGAGAGCCATCCGGCTGTTTCTCACGCAAAGGAGCTGTTTGAGGAGTAGCGATGTAACCCGGGCCAATGCCGTTGCACTGGATGTTGTATTCACCATACTCAGAGCAGATGTTGCGGGTAAGCATCTTCAGACCGCCCTTGGCTGCCGCATAAGCGGAAACGGTCTCACGACCAAGTTCGGACATCATAGAGCAGATGTTGATAATCTTTCCATGACCTCTCTTCATCATCGAGGGCAAAACGGCCTTCGACACGATGAACGGAGCGTTCAGGTCAATGTCGATAACCTTACGGAAGTCAGCGGCTTCCATCTCGTGCATCGGCACACGACGGATGATGCCCGCATTGTTTACGAGAATGTCGATAGCGCCGACTTCTTTCTCAATCTGGGCTACCAAAGCCTGTACGGCGGGTTCATCGGTCACGTCACATACGTATCCGTGAGCCTCGATACCTTTCTCTTTATAAGAAGCCAGACCTTTGTTTACCAAATCCTGGTTGATATCGTTGAAACAGATTTTCGCGCCTTGCTCAGCGAAAGCCGAAGCGATAGCAAAACCAATACCGTAGGAAGCTCCTGTTACAAGGGCTACCTTGCCTTCCAAAGAGAAATTCAAATAAGGATTCATAATTTCGTTTGTTATATTAATTAGTTAACTGTTCTTGTTGTTTCACGCTTGGTCACCGACCGGATTATTTCAGGTCAGTGATTTTGGAGAAGTCCTGATCGCCATAGTCGAGGTTCTCACCACCCATACCCCAGATAAAGGTGTAGTTGTGGGTAGCTGCGGCGCTGTGGATAGACCATTCGGGAGAGAGCACTGCCTGATCGCCCTTCATCCAGATGTGGCGCGTCTCGTTCACCTCGCCCATCAAGTGGCAGATAGCCTGGTCTTCGGGAATCTCGAAGTAGAAGTATGCCTCCATACGACGGCTGTGCACGTGAGCCGGCATCGTGTTCCACACAGAACCCGGAGCCAACTCCGTCATACCCATCTGCAGCTGGCAAGTGGGAAGAACCTGGTTCACGATCATCTTGTTGATGTCGCGTTCGTTGGAGCCTTCGAGCGAGCCCATGTGAGCTACGACGGCTTCAGCCTTCGTAATCTTCTTGTCGGGATAGTTGCGGTGAGCCACGCAAGAGTTGAAGTAGAACTTGGCGGGGTTCTTCGCGTCCTTGCTCTCGAAATAAACGTCTCTGTCACCGGAGCCCAAGTAAAGAGCCTCTTTATAATTGAGTTCGAAAACCGCATCGCCGGCTTTCACTACGCCCGGGCCACCTACGTTGTAGATACCCACCTCACGACGCGTAGTGAAATAAGGAGCCTTCAACGGGTCAATAGCCTCCAGTTTCAAGCTTTCCTTCACGGGAAGCGCACCACCGACAACGATGCGGTCGTACATGGAATAAACCATGTTTACTTCATCAGCACTGAACACTTTCTCGATAAGGAAATCGCGGCGAAGCCGTGTGGTATCGTAGCTTTTCGCATCTTCGGGATGCGCGGCGTAACGAATTTCGTAATTTGTTTTCATAATCTGAGTTCAATATTAAAGTTAATTGTTTGTGTTCTTACAAGTCACAAAGGTATATCTTTTAGATATGAAGTGCAATCTTTTTGATATATTTAATGTTTTCTTTCAAGCCACCGACACAAGCCCTACTTTTGGATGGTGACACTCATCAGTCCAATCACCACGTCGTTGGCGGTAGAGCGTAGGGTAAGACTGCTCAGTTTCTTCTTCGGGTTCAGCGGAATGTCAATCAGCTGAGCCGCTCCTCCCTTTATCTGCAACGAAGGAACTTTACCCTCGGGAATATCCGCTGCTTTGGCCTGACGCTCCGCACCCAAATCCAAGGCAAGCGTGCGGCTTACCTTACCCGTCAGGAGTCCTACACGATAGGGACGCGGATAAGAGAGCGCGAACGCTGGCGCATCGTCGTAGTCCTGTTCAATGGGACACCAGTTCTCAGGATTCCGCAAAGAGAGCGTCTCGCTGCTGCCGTCCGTGTAGGCTATGCGTATCACCCCGTTCTCGAAGCGGCTCTGCATCGTGTTCGTGCTGCCCGCCATCATCAGATAGGCATGACTTCCCTTGCCTTTCAGAGGGATGGTGATGCTGTCCGGATAGTTGTCCCAAAGGCTGGTATAGGCAATGTTCTTACCAGTCTGTGGCGTGCGGAACGGAACACCTGCCGCAGTGAACACACCGCCCTGCGCCTGTTGTCGCAAACCGCTGTCGTCAATCTTCGCCGTACGTTTGGTGGAGCACCAGTCGCCGATGCCTTGCGTGGGCAAGCAGAGTGTGGTGTAGGGCGAACGGGGCGAGAGGTATTTGTTGGTGAAGATGTCCGTCACGTTCGCGTTGAAGTGCGCATCCATATCCACCACACGGCAGGCTTTCGCGTTCACTGCGTCAAAAGCCACGCCTTCCGCCGGTTGGGGCGACTGCGGTGCAGCCTCCAAGGGCTCTACGTAACCCGTGCAATCCAGCACGATACGTTGTTCCTTGTCACTGCTGCAAACGGTCTCCACATATTGCCCGTTACCCGTGTTCTGACGGATAACGATTTGCAACGGTCGCTTGAAGTTCTGCTTAACGGTATAGATTTCCTTTCCGTTTTCGCGTTTGAAAGTGTAATCGAGGTACGGGGTGTGCACCGAAGCACTCTCCCACTCCGCCGGGAATCCGGGACGAATGACGCAACGGCCATAGAGGGCATCGGGTGTTATGCCATAGAGACCTTCTATCAACGTGCGCGAAGAGATGCCTGTCACATCGGAGAAATCACGGTAAGCCTCACCTATCGTACAGTCCAGCTGAGAGATTTGTCCGAAGTTACCGGGGCTGGAGCCCAAGTACATAAAGTCAAGGATGTTGCTCTTCAGCAAGCGGTAGGCGGCATTGGGTCGTCCCGCCTTATAATATGCCAGGATGGTGTGCATCACCTCTGCCATGGCGACGTTGTTCAAGCTCCATTCATAAGGAGCCCAGTTGGTAGTGGCCACCGTAGCGTACTCCTTTCCATCGTAGCGGAAAGGAATATGCGGTATGCAGGCATCCACATAGCGTGTGGCGCTGTAGGCCTGTTCGGGTGTACACGACCCGCAATCGACGGGTGTGTAGACGCTCCACAGGGCGGCACTCTTGTGCTGACGTTTCAGTCCCATGAAGTCTTGGTATTCCGCCCAATGTCCCTCGGGCAGCCACAGACGTTCGTTCATGGCTTTCAGTATCCGATCGGCCTCTTCTTTATAGGGTTTCGGGTCTTCGCCAATCAGCTCGGCAATGCGTGCAGCCAACAGATTTCCCCGATAGTTGTATGCGGACGAATGGGTGCCGGCTCCACTGTGATACTGCAAGGCATCACTTGCCCAAATGCAGCAATAAGCGTCGTACAGTCCGTCGTTGTCGGGGTCCCAGGTACGTTTCTCCCACTCCAAATGGCTCTTGATGACGGGCCACATCTGACGCATATAGACGGTGTCGGCATCAAAGGAGAAGTGCCACAGCAGTTCGTCTATGTAGACAAGGTTCATATCGTAGTGGTGGAACTGGTTGTTGCGCTCGGGGTTGCGACAGATGTATCCGTTGCTGTACATGGGTGTGCCCCATTTATAGGCTCCGCGCGAAAGGTTGTGCTCGGCATCCATCAGGTGAGGTTCTGTCACGGGGACATCGGTTACCTGGCTCTTGGCATAGGCCGTGAAGTGGCTGCGCTGACGGTCTGGCATACCCAGGAAATCGCCCATATAGGCGGCACGCCAACCAGGCAACGGCATGCGCCAACCCACTGCGCCATGAAGCCACACCTGTCCGCTCCAAGCTCCGTCGGCAGCCATCACCATCGTGCCGCCTATGGTATTCATGAAGGGGTCTGGGGTATCAAACGTCACCATCGAGGCCAGTTGTTGTCGGTCTTGCTCCGCCCGTGCATAATTGTCGGCATAGTCGCGGCTCATGGTCAGGGTGTCCCCGTCCAGCGACACGTAGAAGTCGCCGTCAGCGTCTATCCGACCATCCGTGACGCACAGTGTCTTCGGGTCTTGTGGAGCTTCAAAGCCTCCCGGCTTCTCCATCTTTCCGATGTCGCCATAACGAACGAACTTGCTGGTTGTTGTCTCGCAGATAAGTCCTTGCAGCTGCAAGGGAGCGGAGAATCCCGATGTGCTGAACTTCCATATGGCTCCTTCCGTGTCATGATAGGCCAATACGGAGAGGCGCAACTCACCATTGCCCCATCGTTTGTCACGCAGAAGGTAGTCGCGGCGACCCGCCTCATAGCGAGCCTCGCAATAGGCGACAGAATCGAGCTGGAAGGTTTCCCCTTTGTAAGAGACCCGGAAACGGATGTTCTTGTTATTCACCTTTCGGTAGAGCGCAAAGACGGGTCTGTCGCTCGTCTCTATACGGTAGTCGGCATAGCTGCCATACAAGGCGCGTGTGTATCGGTTGTTGCCGTTGACGCAGACAAAAGCGCGTCCATCCGGCAGGTAATTGGCTTTTCGTTCGGGTATCGCTTGCGCCTGTAGGGAGGTAGCCCCCATCGCCAACAGTGCGCAGATTGATATGAGTTTCTTCATGTATCTAATTTATTATTCTCGTTGATAATGTATTTGTTTTTCTTATTCGCCTTGGCTCTGCAATTTCAGGTTGAGACCTCTCAGCTTCTCTGCGGTTACCTTCACGTTTACCTTTCCAGCCTTGGTGGTCGAGCGCAGGATAGCCATCACAAAACCCTTGTGCAGCTTCTTGTGGTCAACGTTGAAGAGTTCGTCCGTGTAGTGGTCGCCATTGTCCACGGCTATCAGGTTAGCTTCACCTTCTACCTCGAAAGTCACCTCCTCACCCGACACGGGTACGGTACGTCCTTTACTGTCTACGGCGTAAACACGGATGTATTGCAAGTCCATACCATCGGCACGGAAATCTCCATCGTCCTCCACAACGGCTTTCAGGCGTACGGCCTTTCCGGTTGTCTGCAGGGTGTGACGGGCCACCTCCTTACCGTTCGTGCGGGCAATGGCGGTCACTGTTCCGCCCTTGCCATAGGGGATGTCCTTCCAATAGATGATGTTACGGGTCTTGATGTCGCTACGGTCGTTTTGCTTCACTCCCATACTCTTGCCGTTCACCATGAGTTCCACCTCATCGGCATTGGTGTAGGTATAGAGGTTTTGGTTACTGCCCTCCTCGCGGTTCCAGTGCGACGAGAGGGACGTGCCACCTACCATCACGTCATTCCATTCGATGCTCTTGTTCCCGGTGTCCTCCACGCCGATGCGCACCAAAGGTTCATCGCTGAACCCGCTCTTGATAAGGTAGGCTTGCGGATAGGGTTCCAGGGTGTGGCTGAAGAAGGAGAAGTTCCATCCTTTCTTGGGCCAGCCATTGGATTCGCCCCAGTACTCGATAGCACCCCAGTAGGCCAGACCCACCATCTTCTCGTGGTCCATGCCGAAGAATGGCGCCAACAGTTCGTTGGAGGTAGCCTCACTTTGGTAGACGGTCATGTGTGGGTCGTGCTTCAGGTAGTCCTGATAGTTGAGATAGCGATAGTTGAAACTGGAGACTTCCGTTACGGTAGCCAGTTCGGGTGCGAATACCTTCGTGTTGAAGTCCGGGTCGTTCTTGCCGAGAGCTCCTCTACGGGCTGGGAACATGGCGACGGTGGTCTTGCGGGTATCGTCATAGCGTTTCACCAGTGCATCGAAGATGCGGTAGGTCGTCACACCCCAGTCACCGGTCTGGAATCCCGCCAGATCTTCACGCATCTGCAGTTCGTTGCCCAAACTCCAAAGTATCACACAGGGATGGTTGCGGTCGCGCTTCACCCATTCCGGTATCAGCTGATGCCAAAGGGAGGTGAAGGGTTTGCGGCCTCCCCAATAGCTTTTGTCGCTCCATTTGTCAATGAGTTCGTCCACCACCAGGATGCCGTATTTATCGGCAAGTTTCAGGAAGCCTATGGAGTAGGGGTTGTGTGAACAACGGATATGGTTATATCCGAATTGTTTCATCTGTTTGAATTGTCGTTCGATGGCTGCATCGAAAGCCGCCACGCCCACCGCACCTAAGTCGTGGTGGTTGGAGATGCCTTTCAAGAACAGCTTTTTCCCGTTCAGCTTGAATCCGAACTCGGGCGAGAATTCTATCGTGCGGATACCGAAGTTATCCTCCACACGGTCCACCGTCTTGCCGTCTTGCGCCAACGTCACTTCCACACGATAGAGGTTTGGACTCTCGCAAGACCATAATTGGGGAGCGTCAACAGTGACGAGAGGGAGCTTTACCTCCGGGTGCAACAGTTTGTTCCGCAAGGGAGCTTTCGTTTGGCTCTCTGCCACCAACTGCCCGTCGGGGGCATATATCTTGGCGAGGATGTCCACGTCAAGGGATTTGCCGCGCAGACCTTCCAATTCCACCTGCACCTGCACATCGGCAGTCGTATCGGTAATCTTTGGCGTGGTGACATACAGCCCATGCCGGGCAACAGCCACGGGGTTCTTCACCACCAAATGGACATCGCGGAAGATGCCGCCACCGGTGTACCAGCGCGACCCACCCTTCGGTCCGGTATTGGCTCGCACCGCCACAATGTTTTCCTTGTCATAGCAGAGAAGTTTCGTGATGTCCACTTCGTAGCCATTGTATCCATATTCGTTGCTGCCTACCAAGGTGCCGTTGACCCACACGTCACTCACGTACATGACGCCTTCGAAGTCTAACAACACCCGATGATTCTTCCAAGCCTCATCGGCCAAGAACAACTTGCGGTACCAGCCCGTCTCCATGGCTTTGAAACCACGGGCACCGCCGGCACTCTCCTCCCAAGGTTGCTCCATCTGGAAGTCATGCGGCAAATCAAGCGTACGCCAGGAGGCATCGTCATAGTTCACGGCCTGTGCCTCCTTCACGTCACCCAGGTGGAATTTCCACCCGAAGTTAAAGAGTTGGGTCATTCGTCCGCCACTTGCGTCTTGGGCATGTGCGCAGACCATCTGCATCAAGCATAACAGTAGTATAAATGTCTTTCTCATGATATTGGGTTTGTCTTTCTGTTCAGGGTTGTTTATTCTTCACGGATAATCCCGAATGTTCTCGAAGGTCTGTATTCCTACCGGATATCTGTTTACAATCTCGAGCATGCTTCCGTGTTCTTGGTTTCACGCCGCCAAGTTACGAATAAAATCCGACAAGATGCCTCATCGGATTTTATTTTTCACTGTCAAGCCACGCAAATCCTTGGACAATCGTCTATCATCGGCGGACTTACTTGTTGAGTCGCCAAACGGCACCCTCTTTGGTGTCTTTGATTTCAAATCCGAGAGCGGTCAGCTCGTTGCGAATCTTGTCGCTCGTCGCCCAGTCCTTGTTGGCCTTGGCGATGGTACGTTGCTCCAACAACATATCCACAGCCTTGCCAAAGGCCTCTTCACGGGCGGCATCCGCCTCACGTTCAGTCTTCAGACCCAGAATGTCGAAGACAAAGAGGTGGAACACCTCCTTCAGTTCCTTCAAGTCTTCAGCGCTGATGGCCGCTTTCTTGTCGATGAGCGTGTTGATAGCGCGGCAAGCGTCAAACAGGTGGGCAATCACGATAGGCGTGTTGAGGTCGTCGTTCATCGCGTCGTAACATTTCTGGCGCAAGTCCTTCACCTCCACGGTAGACACAGCAGCCGGTTCGATACGTTCCAAGTTGGCCACGGCATCAGCCAAGCGTTCAAAACCCTTCTGGGCAGCTTGCAGAGCCTCGTTGCTGAAGTCCACCGTACTGCGGTAGTGCGCCTGCAAGATGAAGAAACGTATCGTCATCGGACTGTAGGCTTGCGTCAACAACGGGTGGTTGCCAGTAAAGAACTGGTCCAGCGTGATGAAGTTGCCCAAGCTCTTTCCCATCTTGGTTCCGTTGATGGTAATCATGTTGTTGTGCATCCAATAGTGCACCATATCGTCGCCTTGCGAAGCCACGCTTTGCGCTATCTCGCACTCGTGGTGGGGAAACACAAGGTCGATGCCACCTCCGTGGATGTCGAAATGCGAACCCAGGTATTTACGCCCCATGGCGGTACATTCGCAATGCCATCCGGGGAAGCCGTCGCTCCAGGGACTGGGCCAACGCATGATATGCTCGGGTTGCGCCTTCTTCCACAAGGCGAAGTCCGCAGGGTTGTGTTTCTCCTGCTGACCATCCAGTTCACGGGTGGTATTGAGCACATCTTCCAGATTGCGTCCTGAGAGTTTGCCGTAGTGGTGGTCTTTGTTGTACTTCACCACGTCGAAATAGACGGAACCTTCACTCACGTAGGCGTACCCGTTGTCCAGAATCTCCTTCACCAACTGAATCTGCTCGATGATGTGACCGGAGGCGTGCGGCTCGATGCTGGGCGGCAGGACGTTGAGAGCCTCCATCGCCTTGTGGTAGCGGTTCAGATAGTACTGCACCACCTCCATGGGTTCCAGTTGCTCCAGGCGCGCTTTCTTGCCAATCTTGTCCTCACCCTCGTCGGCATCGTGTTCCAAGTGACCCACATCGGTGATGTTGCGCACATAACGAACCTTGTATCCCAGGTGCTTGAGGTACCTGAAGAGCAGGTCGAAGGTGATGGCCGGACGCGTATGACCCAGGTGGGCATCACCGTACACCGTAGGTCCACAGACATACATGCCCACATTAGGAGCATGCAACGGCCTGAAGGCCTCCTTCGTGCGGGTCAATGTATTGTAAATGACTAATTGTTGTTCCATATACTCTAACTTTTAGCGATTGGTATATCTCTTCTCTTCGTCCCGTCCTGTCTCCCCACCCTATTCGGGCCGATTCTCTGACGGGGGAGTTGCAAAGTTACGCCAATTCCCCGTATTCCGTGCATGGAAATCGAAAAATGTAGCGGTCAACCTTCATTTGGCAGATAATTCGTCATGAAACAAGGCAAGATAGAGAGATGAACATAAAACAGAGGCGGATTGGCGGAAATAAGAAAGAAAGTCGTACCTTTGCCTTTCAACGAAGAACTGATGTTATCAAATGAGCGAAAATAAAGAAGAAAAACATACCTGTAAACCTTACGTGGTGAAGCAAGAATATTCCGACGTGTTGGCTGAACCGCAGTTCGACCTGTTTTTTAACAACGGGGATGTTGAGCGGAAAGAAGCCGGCACGCTGAGAGTATTGTCGCTCTTTTCCGGATGCGGAGGGATGGACCTCGGTTTGGAAGGAGGATTCATCTGTCATCGGAAATCCGTACCAGACACCGGATGCGTACACCACGAGGTCAACCAAGAGTGGGTGATGCTGCAACGAAACGTCTTCCGCACCGTATTCGCCTGCGACATTCTGGAAGAAGCCAAACTTACGTGGCTGCGGTACATGTCACGTTTCAATGTCAATCCGGATATCTACCACTTGGAAAGCGTCGTCAACTTAGTAAAGCTCCATCGGGAAGGACACGATGTATTCCCTCATGACGTGGATATCGTGACCGGTGGTTTCCCATGCCAAGACTTTAGTGTAGCGGGGAAAAGGAAGGGATTCGAGTCTATGGTGACGCACGACGGAGAGAAACGGACTGATGATAAACCCATGGAAGAGACTCGCGGCAAGCTATACATGTGGATGAAGCAGGTCATCGACATCGTGCAACCGAAAATGTTCATTGCCGAGAACGTGAAGGGACTCGTCAGTTTAGGTTCTGTAAAGGATATCATCCAACGGGATTTCTCGTCCGCCCACGGCAACGACTATATAGTGCTTGACCCACAAATTCTCCACGCCGCCAACTACGGAGTTCCAGAAACCCGTGAACGCGTGATATTCATCGGCATCAAAAGATCTGCGCTGACACCGAACGCCATAGAGGCACTGGAGAGAAAAGAAATACCATCCGAGTTCAACCCGTACCCACAGCCTACACACAATTACAACTGCCGCAATGGTAAATTGTCCGACCCGGTCACCTGTCGTGACGTGTTCCACGGGCTGCCTGAACCGGGATGTTCATCGGATTTGGCTCAAATGACCTTCTCAAAGGCGAAATATCTGGCTCATGGACAAGGTCAAACGGAAATCGACTATGACGGGCAAGGGCCGACCATTCGCTCAGAGCATCACGGAAATATCGAGTATCGCCGTTTGTCACGGGAACATGGAGGAAAGAATCAGGAGGAACTCAACAAAGGATTGGAGGAGCGCAGGTTGACACCCCGCGAATGTGCCTTGATTCAAACCTTTCCTCCCGACTATCCGTTTGTGTTCTATAAGGGGAATAGCAGTAAATACGCCGTTAGCCCATCCGGCGCTTACAAGGTAATCGGCAATGCAGTACCCCCTATGTTGGCCTACAACATAGGACGAAGGATTCAAGAAGTTTGGCCTTTATATTTTGAATAACGATGGATTACAAACAAAACATTATTGCTATACGGAAGCGGGACATAGCGCTTGCACACGAAGCGTTCACCGCTTTGATGGGACAAACGGAAAAGATACTCAACAGTGAAGCCCACGGGAATCCTTTGGCATATAAAAGCCTTACGGCATCGTCATTGGAAACCTGCGTTTTGGAGAAAATCCGAATGGCTTGTCAAGGTTCTCCATTTGATGCGGCAGAGGTGAAGTTGGTATCGGGACAACGGTTTCCGGACATCGTCGCGGAACAATACTATGGAGTGGAGGTCAAATCGACAAAAGAAGACCATTGGACATCAACAGGCAGCAGTATAGTGGAGACCACAAGGGTTGAAAACGTGGAGGATATCTATATGGCGTTTGGCAAATTAGGCGGAGAGATTCCCCAATTCAAATGCCGACCGTATCAAGACGTTCTGTACGACATCGCCGTCACCCACTCGCCCCGGTATCTGATAAACATGCAGATAGACAAGGAGGAAACAATCTTCGCAAAGATGGGGACTACGTATGATGAGTTCCGTACGTCAGATGACAACATTGCATTAGCCAGAAAATACTACCGGGAGATAGCGGAAAAGGCGAAGCGCAAGGAAATGCCTTGGTGGATAACGGCAGATAACGTGGACAAAGCCCATTCATTCAACATCGTAATTTGGAATTCCCTTGAAACAGAAACAAGGCGAAAGTTGCAGGCGCAATGCATGATACTGTTCCCTGAAGCGTTGAATCCTGCGCCCAGTCATACAAAATACAACAACACGACGCTATGGCTCTGCTCGTACAACCAAGTCGTCATGCCCAACATACGCGACCTCTATTCAGCGGGAGGATCCATTACGCATGTGGACGGAAGAAGACTTCCACACCCGGTTGCGCAAGTGTTCAACATGATAGTGGAATATTCCGATACCATAAAGGGGATACTCTCACACCCCACCAGAGAGCTGTACGCAATGATAGAAGAGTATAACAACGAGATTCTAAAGCATAGTAGCCTGTACGAAGGTTGGCTCGTGCAGTGCGAAGGCTTTGCAAAACAGTATGAAGTTCCTCTGAGGGAATGGATAGAAACGAAACCTAAGTTCCAGTTCTCGAAATAAGACGCAGGCGTTCGACTAAATATAAGGAATTCAGAGCATGGACAAGATGACCAAGGAACAGCGGCATCGATGTATGGCTTCCATCCCCGGCAAAGGTACGAAGCCGGAACTGACAGTGCGCAAGTATCTCTTCGCTCACGGATTCCGTTACAGGCTGAACCACCCGCGGCTACCCGGGAAACCTGACATTGTGCTGCGCAAATACCGAACGGTAATCTTCGTCAACGGTTGTTTTTGGCATGGGCATGAGGGTTGCAACCATTACGTCATGCCCCGAACAAGAGCGGAGTTCTGGCGGAGGAAGATAGAACGCAACAAGGAGCGGGACAAGGAGGAGCAGCGCAAGCTGGCCGAGATGGGCTGGCACTGCATCACCATTTGGGAATGTCAACTAAAGCCCAAAGTCAAGGAACAAACCTTGCGGTCTCTTGAGTTCACCCTCAACCTTATATTCGTTGAAGACCACAAGATACACCACCGTTACGCACCACCCGAAGAGAGTCCCTCCATCGCCGCCGAACCGGACGTTCCGTACGGGGATGAGTAGGCTTCTTGCGGTACAAGAGTAGCTCAAAATTAATAACTCCATGTCAATTTGTGAGACGCCGTCCCACAAATTGGAAATGCATTAGGCTTTTATTTTGAGTGGTTTATAAAAGATTTATGTATCTTTGTCCCAATAACATTAGTGGAGGAGCGATTATGACGAAGAACAGAGAAATCTACCGCTGCACGGTTTGCGGCAACGTGGTGGAAGTGGTAAACCCGGGAGCTGTGCTCAGCTGTTGCGACCAGCCGATGAAACTCATGAAGGAAAATACCACCGACGGTGCCAAGGAGAAACACGTGCCCGTGATAGAGCCCGTCGAGGGCGGCTATCGGGTGAGTGTAGGCAGTGTGGAGCATCCGATGCTGCCGGAACATTATATCCAGTGGATAGAGTTGCTGACACCCACGGACGTGTTGCGTCATGAATTGAAGCCCGGCGAGAAGCCGGAGGCTGTTTTCCTGACCAAAGCAACCACTGGGGAGGTGGTAGCCCGGGAGTATTGCAACCTGCACGGTTTGTGGAAAAACGGGTAGGAATTGTTTTTGTTAGACGCAAGCAGTTGCACCTGCCAACGTAAGTACTTTCATCGAGCAACGTAAGTACTTACGTGAGCCAACGTAAGTACTTTCATCAGTCATCGTAAGTACTTGCGTTCGGACTGGTCTTTGGATAACAAAACTTATCGCCTGTTTGCTTTTTGGAACATACGTGGAAACACATACGGTAGCTACGGAGAAGTTATGCGCATCATGAAGTTCCCATTGCTAAGCAGCTCATTGTCAAGCGTTCCAATGTCGTACAACGTTAGGTATTAACGCCGTACGACATAAGGTGCTATAGTCGTACGTCCTTAGGTGTTATAGTCGTACGACTATAGGGTCTATGGTCGTACGACATGAAAACAACTATTTTACAGCCAGTTAGCAAATCCATCGAGGCCGCCTCAACCCGCCGTCACTCGAACGTGGCAGGGAGTACCAGCATTTGGTACATGATGGCGGTAGCCATGCGTTGGTGACCGTTGGCATTGGGATGCAGACGGTCGGTCTCGCCGTCGTGGAAGTACTGCACGTGGGCATCATTGACAGGATAGAGACCGCTGACGCTGTTCAGGTCGATAACGGGTACAGCCCATACGTTGGCGGCTTCCTTCACTATCTTCACGTATTCGTCCACAAAGATGCCCAACTTGTTGGCATAGACCTCAGCGGGCTGCACGTTGACACCGCCGAACTTGGCGTAGGCACGGTGTATCGGGGTCATCATGATAATCTGTTTCGTGGGATAGTGACTCTTCAGGTAGTCCAACGCCAAGTTGATGCGTCCCTTGAAGGTGCTGTCCGTCATGCAGAAGTAACGGAGACGACGGGTTTCCATGTTTCCGCCTTTCACCTGCGTCACCTGAGCTCCTTCGGTGTACCACTCGCCCAAGGGCACTCCGGCGTTGTAGTCGTTGGTGCCGGCGAAGATGAAGATAGCGTCGATGTCGTCACCCTGCTCCTCGTAGAGTTTCTTGGCCTGGTCCAGTATTTTGTTCATCTGATTGCCGTTGATGCCGTAGACGTAGGGCGTGAAACCTAACGTCTCGGAGAGGTATTCCCAGTAGCATTTGGTGGTACCGATATGCTTCTTGTCGGTGATGGAATCACCCAAGAAAGCTACTTTTTTACCTTTCCACTGGCTCTCGCGAACGGCCACGGGCAGTTTGTCACCCGAGGTTTCTTTGACACGAGGTACGGAATAAACATTGGTGATTAACATCAAAACGGACAGAAAGCTTGCGATAATGCGTCGATTCATGATATTTAGAATTTTAATTATAGTTCACGTATTCCCTTAACAGACAAAAAGCACCTCTCAACTGAATGAAAGATGCTTCCGGACATCGTACTCGGAGCGGGACTTGAACCCGCACAGCTGCAATAGCCAAGGGATTTTAAGTCCCTCGTGTCTACCGATTCCACCATCCGAGCATCCTTAGGGGATGGAGCGGAAAACGAGACTCGAACTCGCGACCCCAACCTTGGCAAGGTTGTGCTCTACCAACTGAGCTATTTCCGCAAAACACCGACTGACAAGTCTGGTATCAAACAACTAATTACGTTTTGATCTGAGCGGAAAACGAGACTCGAACTCGCGACCCCAACCTTGGCAAGGTTGTGCTCTACCAACTGAGCTATTTCCGCAGAACTCAAATGCGTGCGCAAAGATAGGGGAATATGCAATACGTTCCAAGCATTTAGCTCCTCTTTTGTTCCAAAAAAAGCGACCGTTATTTATTTTGTTCCCCTGCGCGTGCGTATCAATATGGCTCCGTTGGCTCCGCGAGAGCCGTAGATGCTGGCATCTTTCATCACCTCCACATGCTCCACTTCATAGAGGCTGACGGAGGAGATGTCCTCCACAATCATGCCGTCTACAACATAAAGCGGCGTGGAACCGGCCAGGATGCTTTTCGTCCCTTGAATCAGCACGTCCCCCTCGTCGCCCGGACGGTTCGGCGTGGAGATACGCAATCCGGCAATGCGTCCTTGCAAGGCCTCCAACAACGTGGAGGCTCCGCTCTTGCGCAGTTCTTCCCCGGAAATGCCGTTGCTGTAACCCGCGTAGCGTTTGCGTTTCTCGAACCCGTAACCGATGTCCACCAGCGTAGTGTCCTCCCGGGCATCAACGGTATGTTTCTCCAGATACCAGATGATACGCAGGTGTTTCCGTCCCTCAACGGGAATAGCATAGACTTCGCCTTTATAGTCGAGGCACAACGAGTCCGTAGGCTTCACGTCCGCCAGTCCGAAACGTCCCTTGCGGTCGGTCCGCGTCTTTCGGTCCGCATCCCCCGTCAGCGAAATCCTCACCTTGGACAGCGCCTTGCCGTCCGCATCCGTCACCAATCCGTTCAGCGGACTGCCCTGTTGTGCGTGAAGCACAAGACAACAGAAGCAGGTCATCATTAGCAATCCTATATTTTTCATATGCAGTATTATATAAAAGGTTCGTCTAATCTACCACTGTCTGCAGGCGAGACCACCGCACCATGGCAGCCCTTACCGCTCCAGCAGTTTCTTCTCGGCCTCTTCCATCGTGGTGAAGTCGAAACCGGCAATCACCCGTTCCATCAGCGCCTCTATCTTATCGTTACAGAGGTTACCGATACTGCCTTCGTGGGTATGGTGCACGCTCTTCACCGGTTGGAAGCGTCCGGCCTCGATGTCCAGTCCCACCTTCTTGTAGGCATCGCGGAAAGGCATTCCGGCGGCTGCGAGACGGTTCACCTCTTCCACGCTGAAGATGGGCGCATACTTGTCGTCGTCCATGATGTGCTCGTTCACCTTCATCTCGTGGATGATGTGCGTAGTCATGCGCAGACAGTCCTCCAACTCGTCGAAGGCAGGGAGGAAGACCTCCTTTATCATCTGCAAATCGCGGAAGTAGCCTGACGGCAAATTGTTGGCAATCATCATGATTTGTTGCGGCAGCGACTGTATCTTGTTGCACTTGGCACGTGTCAGTTCAAATACATCGGGGTTTTTCTTGTGGGGCATGATGCTCGACCCGGTGGTACACTCGTCCGGCAGCTTCACGAAGCCGAAGTTCTGGCTATTGAACAGGCAAGCGTCGAAAGCCAGCTTGGAGACCGTACCGGCAATGGTGGCCAGGGCAAACGCCACGTTGCGTTCCATCTTGCCACGCCCCATCTGCGCATAGACCACGTTGTAGTTCATCGTGTCGAAACCCAACAGTCGGGTAGTGAGCGTACGGTTCAGAGGGAAGGACGAGCCGTAACCCGCCGCCGATCCCAAGGGGTTGCGGTTGCACATCTTGTAGGCGGCTTGCAGAAAGAGCATATCGTCCGCCAAGCTCTCGGCATAAGCCCCGAACCACAGACCGAACGACGAAGGCATGGCTATCTGCAGGTGTGTGTAGCCGGGCATCAGAACATCCTTGTAGCGATTGCTCTGTCCGATGAGCACATGGAACAGTTGCTCCACGCACCCGGCAATTTCCTTGATGCGTGTACGGGTAAAGAGTTTAAGGTCTACCAGCACTTGGTCGTTGCGCGACCGTCCGCTGTGAATCTTCTTGCCCACATCGCCTAACTTGCGCGTGAGCATCAGTTCCACCTGTGAGTGAACGTCTTCCACACCCTCTTCGATGACGAACTTGCCAGCCTCCGCAGTGGCGTAAATCTCTTTCAGCTCCGCCAACAGCACCTGTAGCTCGTCAGCGGTCAACAGCCCGATAGTCTGCAACATGGTGATGTGGGCCATGGAGCCCAACACATCATATTTGGCCAAGTAGAGATCCATCTCGCGGTCGCGTCCCACGGTGAAACGTTCGATGTCCTTGTCCACCTGTACACTCTTTTCCCAAAGTTTCTGTGCCATAGTTCTTAATCCTCTCCTCTCTACATTAATTAATAAGGTATCCGTGCAAACGTGTCGGCCATCTTGTCCACGGCATCGTTCAGCGTCTTCGACAGCATGGCCGCCATCATGAAGTTGAGTTCCATGTCAATAACCAGCTTCATCGTGCAAGCCTCGTCGGAGACTTTGTCGAGTTGCATCCGCAGGCTGAAGGGCAAGGGCGACTGCACGGTTTCGAACTGTATCAGGGAGCAAGGCTCAGTCTTGGCAAGGTGCAGTTCAATGTCTCCGGCTCCAGGCACGTTGAAACGGATGGAATCCTCGGTGATGTCCACCTTTCCGGCTGCGGCGGGCACTTGGTCTTTCATCGCCGTCATGTTCTTCAGGTCCGAGAGACGACCGTACACGCGTTCCTGACTATAGGGTATCTGTTTCTCTTGACTTTTAAATTCACTCATAATCGTTGCTTTACATTTTGTGACAAAAAGGACTGTCCGGGCAAGAAGTCAAGTCCGGGCCGTCCTTTATGGTAAGTTGTTATAGGCTGAAGAGATTAGCCATTCCAGTGTGCGGGATCTTTGCGCCAGGTCTGGAGCACCTCCACATCCTCTTCACTGATGTAGTTGGTCTTCAGCGCTGTCTCCAACACGGCTTCGTAGTTGGTCAGTGTCACCAGTTCCACCTTGGCCTCCTTGAAGGCGTTCACGGCGACATCGAACCCGTAAGTGAACGAAGCAATCATGCCGATTACCTCACATCCGTCGCGACGGATGGCCTCCACGGCCTTCAAACTGCTGCCACCGGTTGAAACCAAATCCTCCACTACAACCACCTTCATTCCCGGACGGAGCTCGCCTTCAATCAGGTTCTCCAATCCGTGGTCCTTAGGGGTGGAGCGCACGTAGACAAACGGCAGATTCAGTTCGTCCGCCACCAAAGCACCCTGAGGTATGGCACCCGTAGCCACTCCGGCAATCGCGTCGACCTCGCCGAAACGTTCGAGGATAAGGCGTGAAATCTCTATCTTCACAAAGTTGCGAAGAGCTGGATACGAAAGGGTTTTGCGGTTGTCGCAATAGAACGGTGATTTCCATCCGGATGCCCAAGTGAAAGGGTTTGCCGGTTGCAGTTTGATTGCTTTAATCTTGAGCAACTTCTCCGCAAAGATCTTCTCCAAAGTTTTCATAATGTCTTTTTGTATTAATACACTGCAAAAGTAACGAATCTTATGGATATATTATCCATGAAGCCATTGCATTTTTTACAAGAAAGTTTGTTTCGGGGTCACAACTCCTTGGTGACGGCCAAGGTGAGGACACTGATTTTCAGGTTGGGGATAGTGGAGAGAACCTTGATGCAGGAGAGAAGGGTTGCTCCGGTGGTCACGACATCATCGATGAGAAGCACGTGCTTGCCAGCCAGGGCGGCGGTATCGGTCAGAGCGAAGATGCCCTGCACGTTATTCCAACGGTCCATGCGCCGCATCTTGGTCTGGCTGGCGTTGGCTATCTTGCGAACGAGCGAGCGGTTGTCAATGGGCAACCCCGTAACCTCGGAGATTCCCTGCGCCAACATCTGGCACTGATTGTACCCACGATGGCGTTGGCGCGGCTTGGAAAGCGGAACAGGCACCAACACGTCGATGCCGTCGAAGAAGTTGTGGCGACCCACCTCCTGCGCCATCAGCTTACCCATGAAGATGCCTATCCGCGGTTGGCGATAGTACTTCAAGTGATAGAGGATGTGGCGTACGGCGTTGTCCCTACGGTAGAAGATGAATCCCGCCGCACGCTCCAGTTCGGCCAGTCCCCAAAAGTTGCGAGCCAACGGATTGTCCGCGTCTTTGCAGAAATAGGTACGGGGAAGGTCGCGCAGACAACAGGCACAGACAAACCGCTCGCTGGCAGCAAGTTTCCGTCCACAGACCACGCAGCAACGGGGAAACAGCAAATCGAAGAAGTCACTTATCCAACCCATTACGCTCTTCCCCTGTTCATTCGTCCGGCACTTCATAATCATCCACGGATAGAAGGCGGCAAATCAGTTTTATCTCGAAGCCACGACCCAGGGCGAAGCGAATCAGCTTGCCGTTGAGCTCATAGTCCGAGACCGCCTTCACTGACTTGCGCTTGGAGCGTATGAGCTTCTCCAGGATGGAGGCATACTCCCGCTCGTCGATTCCACCAAGCGCCTCTTCGATGGCGGACTCGTCCATACGTTTCTGCCACAGGGCTTGGCGTATCTTGACACGTCCCCATTTGTTATGGCGCACCTTGTCCTCCACGAAGAAACGGCAGTAACGACGCTCATCAATGTAGCGTTCATCGGTCAGGCGATTCAAGATGCGGGCGGAGGCTTCGGCATCCATGCCCCACTGCGTCAGTTTGGCCTGCACTTCGGACCGGCAATGCTCTGCCACCGAACAGTAGGCGGCGGCTTTGGCCAGTGCTTCGCTCTCTGTTATCTCTTTCATTGTCTTTGGGCACTCACCATCCGGTCGTTGCCGGAGAGGTCTTTTCTCAGTTCCACAGCTTGATAGTTCATCTCCTGCAACAGGTTCACCGTCGCCGTCCCGTAGGCACGGTTGATTTCGAAGAAGAGCCGTCCGCCCGGCTTCAGCAGACGCTGCGCCAATCGGGCGATGGCACGGTAGAACAGCAACGGGTCGTCATCGGGGACAAACAGAGCCAAACCGGGTTCCCAACCGAGCACGTTCGCCTCCATCTCCTTCCGCTCCGAACAGGTGACGTAGGGCGGATTGCTTACAATCACGTCGAACGTCTCTTCATCGCTTCGTCGGTCTGTCGGTTCGCATGCTTTCGCCTCTTCTAGCACATCCCTCCGCAAGAAGCTGACGTTCGTCCCCAACCGTTGGTTGTTGGCACGGGCAATGGCCAACGCCTGTTCGGAAACGTCCCAGGCGGCCACATCCGACTGGGGAAACCGCTTGGCCAGCGAGATGGCGATGCATCCGCTGCCGGTACCCACGTCCAGCACCTTGCAGGGCGTAGCGGGCATGGTCTCGCCAATCCATGCTACCAACTCTTCCGTTTCGGGACGGGGAATCAGCACACCGGGACCTACGCTGAATGTCTCACCGCAGAAGTCCGCCTCACCCAAGACGTACTGCACCGGCTCGTTCCGCAGGAGGCGTTGGAGAATATCTTCCAATTCGTTGCGCTGCTCGGGCAGGAATTGCTTATCTTTGCCCATATAAATCTCCGTCAGGCTGGTGTCGAACCGCTTTTCGAGTATCAAACGGGCCAACGCATTGGCTTCCGATACCGGGTAGCAGGTGCTGAGCGTCTGACGGATGTATTGAAGTATCTGTTGCATCATGATGCAAATGTAGCAAACGAAATCATACGAACGATGAGCGAAGACGAAAAATACATGTTCCGCTGCATTCAGCTGGCGCAAAATGGAGTGAACGGTGCTGCCCCCAACCCCATGGTGGGTGCCGTGGTGGTACACAAGGGGCGTATCATTGGTGAAGGGTATCACATCCGCTGCGGCGGACCGCATGCGGAGGTTAACGCCATCCGTTCGGTGAAGGACGAGCGTTTGCTCACGGAGTCCACTATCTACGTCAGCTTAGAGCCTTGCTCGCACTACGGGAAGACACCTCCTTGTGCCGACCTGATTATCTCCAAGCGGATACCCCGTGTGGTGGTGGGTTGCATGGATCCGTTCGCCATGGTGTGCGGACGCGGCATCCAGAAGTTGCGCGACGCGGGCATCGAGGTAACTGTGGGCGTACTGGAGCAGGAGTGCCTACAGCTGAACAAGAAGTTCATGACCTTCAACCAGCGACATCGTCCCTACGTCACGCTGAAGTGGGCGGAATCCGCCGACGGCTTCATCGACCGCAACCGCACGGAGGGAGAGCCCGTCGTACTCTCCACTCCGCTCACGCAGATGACCGTCCATCGCCAACGTGCCGAGCACAAGGCCATCTTGGTGGGACGACGCACGGCGTTGCTGGACAATCCCTCACTCACGGCGCGTGAGTGGGTAGGTGCCAATCCGCTCCGGTTGGTCATCGACAAAGAGCTCACCCTACCCCGTCGGCTTCGTCTGTTCGACGGCACAACCCCCACGTGGGTCTTCACCGCAAAGGACGAGCCGTCTACGGAGGCCGTCCGTTACGTGCGGCTCGACTTCGACCGCGACATCCTCACGCAGATAATGGAGTCTCTTTATGAGGCGAAGGTGCAAAGCCTGTTGGTAGAAGGCGGCAGCCAACTGTTGCAGAGTTTCATCGATGCGGACTTGTGGGACGAGGTTTACATCGAGCGTTCCCCGTTGCGTCTGGGCTCAGGTGTCCCCTCACCCAACTGCTCGCACATCGGCCGCACGCCCGAGGTGGAGCAACGCTTCGGACGGACGTTCTTCGTCTATCGGTGACAGTTCCGCCACCGCTTGGTTTTATCTATGGAGATAGTGTATGCCGGGCTACTCCGCATACGCTTGGCCGTTGATGCTCACGACGCGTGCCGCCCCGTTACCGGGAAGCGGTTCGTACACGACGACTTCCACCTTCCGTTTGTTCTTGTCAACGCACTCATAGCGATAGTTCATGCCCGCCACCACTTGGCGTGAGACTTTGACGGGCTTCAACAGCAAGTCGCTGTGCGACAAGACGACCGCTCTGAACAGCGAATCATCTTGTGCGGTCAGTTTGCCGCTCTTACTGTACGCGCCAACCAGGCAGTCCCTCCGGGAGCTGACGCACGATGCCATCCCGAATATCACGACCGCCAATGCAAATAGTTTCAATGTATCCATATTTATGTCTGTTTTATCGTTCTGATTATTTTCCGATGGTGTAGCGAATGCCGATGTTGAGACTGAAGTTCAAAGGCTTCTCCTTGTAGATGGTCTGAAGCGATGAGCGGTCGTCAAAGTAGTAGTCCAGCCCCGGTTCGACGTACACCCCCACGTGGTCTGCCACGTCGAATTGCGCACCGACTGAGGCACCGACCGACAGTTGCAGCGGCTTGCTGTCAACGTCCAACGTCTCGGTCTCTTTGGGCACGTTGTTGATGATGTAGTTCTTGTCCATTTTTCCAGACACGCACTTCTCCACGAGGACACCTGTCGAACCGTACAAGCTCAGTCGGTTGACGGAGAGAACGTTATACTTCACCTTCACCGAAACGCCAACGTAGTTCAATTTCTGTTCTCCGTAGAAGTAGTTCTCGTCGGTTCCCTCTTTCATCTCCGAGGTCAGTCGCGTGTAGGTAAGTCCGCTTTCAACGCTTAATCTCTTGTTCAGCGCATAGGCGACACTCAGCCCGACACGTACCGGATGGCGATGCTTGTATTCCGTCTTCACCGCTCTTCCCTGGTTGTAGATGTTGATGCCCACCATCGGGTCATCGCACCATTCAGTCTGTTCCGACCCGGCAGAGACAATGGGTTCTCCTATGGAGAGGGCGGATTTGGAGGTACCGACCGCCCCCATCGCACTGGTACTGACAGTCCAACGGGAACCGTCCACATCGTGTCTGTTCTTCTTTATCAAGTCATCGTAATTGGTGAGGTCTGCATAACCGTTCCCCTGATTGCGATTTTTATCTTTTCGAGTTTCTGCCTTATCGTCTCCTGTTTCTTTATTGTTCTTCGTCTCGACGCTTCCTTTCTCCTTTCCCGTTTCGGCAGCCACTTCGCTCGGAGTGGTCGGGGACGGACGTTCGCCATCCGGGGCAACCGCGGTCGACGCATTGCCTTGGCCGTGTGGGCGGCTTGTTGTTCGGGCAGGTGTCGTTGGCAAGGCTTCCGCCAATAAGTTCTCGGCAGGAGTCGGGGGCTCGGTAGCAATCTTTTCCGTCTGTCCGGCCGGGTTCGTGTCGGTTTGCGCAACGTTGGTTTCGGGAGTAGGCTGACGCTGATTATCGTAGACACTGGTATAGATGGAATACCCTATAATCAAGGCCACGCTCGCAGCCACAGCCACGCTTGCCACACGCCGGAAACGGGTTGCGAACGAAGTCTTCTCCGCTTGCATATAGTTACCATTCGTTTGAGACATCTTTTCACGGATGTCCTTCCAAAGACCCTCGGGCGCGTCTTTCTCGTAGTTGCCCAGACGGTCATGAATATCTTTTTGCCAATTCTCTTTCATAGCTTTAAATGGAATTGATGGTTCTATATTGATTGATTCTCTGTGCCAGCATCGCCTTGGCCTTGTGCAACTGCGAAGCGGAAGTGTTCTCTTTGATGCCGAGCAACGAAGCTATCTCTTTGTGGCTCTTGTCCTCTATCACGTAGAGGTTGAATACGGTGCGGTAGCCGTCCGGCAGTTCCCGGATGAAGCGGTGGAGCGTTTCCGTCGGAATCTCGTTTGTCTCCATGCCGCTCTCGTCGATGACATCTTTGGTTTCGCTGTCAATGTCCACGATGTTGAGCCGATTGTTGCCGCGAATGAATTTCAAGGTTTCGTTAAGCGTAATCTTCGCCATCCAGGCTTTCAGTGAACCCTCACCACGGTAGTTGAACTCGTTCAAAGAAGAAAAAATCCGAAGGAACGACTCCTGGAGCACGTCCTTGATGTCGTCATCGGAAGTGATGTAACGGGAACAAAGGGCGGAAAGATAACGCACATACCTGCGATAAATCCATTCCGTGGCGGCTTCACTGCCTTGCAAAGCCTTTTTAATCCACCGTTCCTCTTCCGTTTCTTTTTTGAATGTCAAACCTATCATCATGATGATCGTTCAAAAAAACAGTTTTAAGCAGCAAAGTGCAAATGCCTGAGCTTTCGGGCTTCGGCACTTGCACAATAGCAGAACTCAAGTTCTTTATTTTGTTACGGTGACCGTCATCGTTACAGTCTTCTTGTTCTTGTCTGTGACAGTGATGGTGGCAGTGCCTTCAGCCACAGCTGTCACGGTAAGTTTCGCGTCTTTGACGGCAGCCGTGGCAATCTTGGCATCGCTGCTAGTTGCCGTGTAGGGTGACGTGCCTCCGCTAATCGCTACTTCCTCACTCTTCCCGACAGCCAAACTTGTTTCGGCCTTGGCAAGCGCAAGAGCCTCAACGACCGCAACACTCAGCGTTCCTGTGACGTTTTTGGAGTCCGTTACGACAACCGTAGTGGTGCCTACTTTCACGCCTGTCACTTTCAGTGTCTCCTTTTCTACTGTCACTGTAGCCGTCTTTTCATCGCTCGACTTTGCCGTGTACGTTCCGTCACCGCCGCCCATTTGCACGCTTTGCGTTTCACCGACCATGACGGTGGCAACAGAGGGGTTGAACTTAACGGATGAGTCATTGTCATCGTCACATGATGCGAATACCATTGCGAATGCTGCACATACTGTCAATGCTGCAAATTTAACTGATTTCATTTCTTTACTAAAATTTTTGGTTTAAACTATTTGCCAAAGCCCAGGTCTGCGTCCATTCCCCGCTTCAGCCCGATTACGTTTTTTGAGTACTCTCGCCCCTTAAACAAGGGAACTTGTAGAATCTTGCCTGGAAGATTTATTTTTTTTGAATGATTATTCCGTACGAAGCAAGGATACAGGGTCTCCGGTGACGGTTGTCAATGCGGCGGAGTGCATCTTCAGGTCGAACTCCGTGGACTTTTCGCCACTGAAAGATGTCCAGTTGAGCTTCACCTTCACTTCCTTGGGTTGTTCTTCCCAAAGGGAATTGAGGTCGAACGCAACGATTGCGTCTCCATAGCCGCCACTGGTATCGCCCTTGGCATCGTGCCGCAAGTCGAACTCGTAGACGTTCTCCTCGTTTACTCCGCTCACGAGGTTAATCACATGCGTGGCTTTTCCGCCCCACAGGGTACGTATGCGCAACGTGATAAAGCCGTCTTCTGCCACCGAAACCCAATCCTTCACAATCTCTATCGGGTCTTTTCCGTACACTTTCTCGTCGTCAGACCCTTGCGTGGCCACAGGGATCTTTGTGCGTATGCTGTCAATCCAGTTCACATACACATTTTGGGACGGGTTTCCATTGGTGGAAGGCTCAACCGTGTAGTTGACCAATGCCCGCACCTGTTTCTGGCCAAAGGGCGATGTCTTCATGTTGGTCGGGACGATTGACGTGGAGTCGTTAAGTCGCATCGTAAATCCATCGGTATCATTGGGGTAAACCGTCACAAGCGCCGTAGGACGCAGCAGAACCGTGTTGTCGTCATCATCGATGTCGCAAGAGTGTAGCGAGAGCGCACAGACTATCAAGCCTATCGCCCAGATTGTTCTTTTTTCCGTTTTCATGTTCATGTGAGTTTTATGTTTCTACCTATTAAATCAACACCCACCCGGAATCTTGCCTACACACTGCCATTATTTTTGAGCATGAGATGCCCCGAAAAACGCAAGTACTTACGTTGTCCGATGAAAGTACTTACGATGGCTCACGTAAGTACTTACGTTGCCCGATGTAAGTACTTACGTTGGCAGGTGCAACTGCTTGCGACAATTCCAACAAAGGGGATGATTCACTTATTGCAACGTGATGCGTTGCACATCCACATGATGGTTGAGAAAGACAGAGGCGGACTCCGTAAACTTCTCTTCCGACTCGGTGGTGAGGAAACGACAGGTTCCTTGACGGGTGCAGAGGGCATCCATCTCGGGGTGACGACGGAGGTAATCCTGCAGGCTGGAGGCTACATATTCGCCTTGGGAGACGATGGAAACGCCCTTGGGAGTATAGCGGCGTATTTTATCCATAAGCAAGGGGTAGTGGGTGCAGGCCAACACGAGGGTGTCAATCTGTGGGTCGGATGCCAAGATGCGGTCGATGTACTGCCGGACGAAATAGTCCGCACCGGGAGAGTTGTACTCATTGCATTCCACCAACGGCACCCACAAGGGGCACGATTGTCCCGTCACCACAATGTCGGGAAAAAGTTTCCGCAGTTCCAACACGTACGAACAGGAAAGGATGGTGCCGACAGTACCCAAGATGCCGACATGGCGCGTACGCGTAATATCCCCGATACATTCCACAGTGGGACGAATGACACCCAGCACGCGCCGCCGCGCGTCCAATCGGGGCAAATCGTTCTGTTGAATGGTACGCAAGGCCTTGGCAGAAGCGGTGTTACAGGCAAGTATCACCAACTGGCAACCTTGACGGAAGAGGGCGTTCACCGCCTGAAGCGTGAATTCATAGACAATCTCGAAGGAACGCGGTCCATAGGGCGCACGAGCATTGTCGCCCAAGTAGAGATAGTCGTACTGGGGCAACTGCTCACGGATGCGGCTCAAGATGGTGAGGCCGCCATAACCCGAGTCAAACACGCCAATCGGACCGGCGCACTGCGGCAAAGAGAGTGTCTGCATGCCGGTTATTGTACCGCAACGCCCAGGGTCGCCATCACCTCATTGGTGATATCCAGTCCGCATGCGGCGTTGACGTAAGGACAGTTGTTATTGTCCGTATTGAGCACATACTGCAGGTTGTGCCGCTCGGCCACGGCCTTGATGGCAGCGTCCAGCTTGGCGGTGACGGGTGCCGTCATCTCGCTTTGCGCCTTGGCAAGCTGTGCCTTTATCTCGTTCTTGAACTCGATGCTCTTCTCCATCAGCTGTTGCAGCTCTTTCTGACGACGCAGCAAGATAGCCTCGGGCAACGATTTCTGATTCTGCAGGAACTCGGAGTACTTCCTCTCGAACTCCACTTCGGCGCGTTTGATTTCCGCCTCATATTTGCCCTTCAACAGATTGAGGCTCTCTTGGGCATCGGCATAGTCGGGCATCGCCTTGAACACGTTGTCGTAGCTCAAGTAACCGAAAACGGGTTGTGGGGCCACTGCCTGTACAGCCACGGAATCCTCGGCGGTTTGTGCGCACACGCCCAACGGGGCGGCAAAAAGCATCATAATCAGAATCTTCTTCAGCATAGTCATGTTTTTATTTGATAGATTTCGTAGACAAAAGTAGGACTTATCCGCCGAATAACAAAACAAAATCAGGGATGATGTGTGCAATCACCCCTGATTCGTCCGTTCCGGAACACATCCGGCACGTTATTCCGTTTCTTATTTGATGCCCAATTTGGCTTTTACAGCCTCCGTCACATCGGTGCTCAACGTCTCGCTGATGTAAGGCACGCCAGATTCCGAGTCCATGATATAGACGTAGTTGCCGGCAACACCCACCTCTTTGATAGCCTTCACGAGTTTCTCACTGATGGCAGCCATTTTCTCCTGAGAGGCTCTCTGCAGGTTCTGCTGGCTCTCCTGCACGTACTGCTGCAGACGCGTGTAGAGGTCCTGCAACTCTTTTTCTCTGCGTTCCTTGATGTTGGCGGGCAGAGTCTCTTTAGCCTTTTCGTAGTCTTCGCCTTTCTTCTGGAGTTCGTCCTGCATAATCTTCATCTCGCCTTCGTATTGAGATTGCAGTTCTTTCAGTTCGCTCTGGGCTTTGGTTGTCTCAGGCATCAACTGCATGATGGCAGCCGAGTTTACATGACCAAATTTCTGTGCGAAAGTGCACATAGGGATAGCGAGGAGTGCTATCAGGATAATTTTCTTAATCATAGATATTGTTTTAATTGTTATTTCCACGTGTTTGTTACGCATCAGCAAAGGTAGGAAAGATTTCCCTAATATCCCAACTTTGTGAGTACTTCGTCGCTGATATCTATCGACGGCGAGGCGAAGATGATGGCGGTATCGGAGGCACGGTCGAGCACCAGTGAGTAGCCCTTGCGGGTGGCAATCTCCTTCACGGCGGTGTAGATACTGTCCTGTATGGGTTGCATGAGGCTCTGCTGCAACTTCTGCATCTCGCCCTCGTTACCGAAGTATTTACGGCGCAACTCGGCAGCCTCTTTCTCCTTGGCCACGATGGCGTCTTCCTTTTGTTTCTTTTGCGTAGCGTTCAGGTTCTTTGCCGTCTTCTGATAGTCTTCATAGAGGCTTTTCGCCTGCGCCGTGACGGCTTCCACTTCGCTCTGCCATTTCTTCGACGAAGCCTCCAGCTTGGTGTTAGCCTGCTCGTAAGCGGGTATTTGCTTCAGGATATACTCCATATCGATGAGGGCGAACCGTTGTGCCTGCGCTGCCACTATGGCGAAGCAGGCAAGTACCAATGACAAAACTCTTTTTTTCATAATCCTTGTGTTTTTAGTTATTCAAACGAGGTTTAGAACTCCTGTCCGATGATGAAGTGGAACTGGCTGCCGCTGTACTGCGTGCTGCCGAACACCTTGTCGAAACCGTATGCCCAGTCAATACCCATCATACCAATCATAGGCAGGAAGATACGCACACCCATACCGGCCGAACGTTTCATATCGAAGGGATTGAATTTCTTTATGTCTGTCCAAGCGTTACCGCCTTCGGCGAAAGCCAAGGCGTAGATGCTGGTAGAGGTTTCGAGCATAATCGGGTAGCGCAGCTCCAAGCCCAGGCGCGAGTAGGCGTAGCCCTCGTAACCGTAAGGAGTGAGCGAGCCGTTCTCGTAACCGCGCAGGGCGATGGTCTCGGTAGCGTAGCTGCTGGAGTAACCCGTCATTCCGTCACCGCCGACGTAGAAGGTCTCGAACGGTGACTTCTTGTGCTTGTTGTAATGACCCAGCAAACCGAATTCTACGCGGGTCATCAACACGGGGCACTTGTTGCCTTCGGTGAGGGCGGTATACATCTTGCCTTTGAACTTCCACTTGTGGTACTCCACCCATTTGTATTTCTTCTGCATGTCCTCGCTGTAGTTCGGGTCGCTGGTGCTGGTGGCCAAGTTCGCGTAGTCGATACCGTCGAACGACGAGTAGGGCGGCGTGAACTGCACGGAGAGCGAGAAGTCCGAACCTTCACGCGGGAAGATGGGGTTGTCCGACGAACTGCGCGCCAGGGTCAGTCCAAAGCTGATGTTGTTGCATCGTCCGTTGGCGATGAGGAAGTATTTCCAGTCCTTCAGTACATAACGCTGATAGGACATCTCAGCCGTCAAGGTGAAGTAGTCGTCCGGCCACTTCAGACGCTTACCCCAACCGATGGAGAGACCGTAGAGCTGTACGGACTTGTCCGGGTCGTAGTAGGAGTCCATGCTATAGCCATAGTAATTGCTGTTGTAGCTTCCGTAACCTCCATAGTAATAGTTGTAGAGGTTGCTGTAATACGACGAGTTGTAGTAGTTGTCGTTGACATCCGTCTGCTTGGAGTAGAAAGCGGTGACGGAGAACTGGTTAGGACGCTTTCCGCCGAACCAGGGGTCGAAGAACGAAAGGCTGTATGACTGGTAGTAGCTACCGTTGGTCTGGCCGCTGATAGTGAGTGTCTGACCGTCACCCTGCGGCAGGATGCCGCGGCGGTTCTCGTTTTTCGAGAAGAGGTTCTTGATGGAGAAGTTGGTGAACTTCAGGCTCAGCTTACCGATGACACCGGTCTGTCCCCAACCTGCGGAGAACTCAATCTGGTCGTTGGCCTTGGACTCCAAGATGTAGTTGATGTCCACCGTTCCGTTCTGCGCGTCGGGCTTCACGTCCGGTTTGATGGTCTCGGGGTTGAAGTGTCCCATCTGGGCCAACTCACGGTAGGAACGTTCCAGAGCCGCTTTGCTGAAGAGTTCACCCGGGCGGGTACGCAACTCACGACGGACAATGTTCTCATAGAGCCGGTCGTTACCGGTGATGCGCACGCGGTTGATGGTAGCCTGCGGACCTTCGATGATTCGCATCTCCAAGTCGATGGAGTCGTTGTCGATATTCACCTCCACGGGGTCGAGCTGGAAGAAGACGTAACCATTGTTGTAATAGGCGTTGCCGATAGCGTCCTCGTCTTCGGTGATACGCTCCTTCAGCAGCTTCTGGTTGTAGACATCACCTTTCTTCATGCGCAAGGTCTCTTCCAGTCGGTCTGAAGGATAGACGGTGTTGCCCACCCACGAGATGTTGCGCACGTAGTATTTGTCGCCCTCTTCGATGCGGAGGTAGACATCCACCGTACGGTCGTCGTAGTTGGAGACGCTGTCCTCCACAATCATGGCATCGCGGTAACCCAGCTCGTTGTACTTGTTGATGATGTTCTCTTTGTCTTCTTCGTATTTCTCTTCGATGAATTTCTTGGTACGGAAGATGTTGACCAGCTTGTTCTTCTCATTGGTCTTCTTCATCAACCGTTTGATTTTCTTGGTGGCGAGCGCCTGGTTGCCTTCGATGGTAATCTGGTGCACCTTCACCTTCTCTTTCTTGTCGATATTCACCTCGATGGTCACATACTTCTTGTCTTTGGGATCGTCGCGCTGAATGACCTGTACCTCGGCGTTCTTGAAACCCTTGTCGTCGAAGTAGCGTTTCACCAGTATCTGCGTACGGTTAATCAGGTTCGGAGAAATCTGTCCGCCGATGGCAAGTCCCAACTTGGCCTCCAGGTCTTCGCGTTCGGACTTCTTCACGCCGGTGTAGCGTATCTCTGACACGCGCGGACGTTGTGAAAGGATGATACTCAGATAAATCTTGTTGCCCACAATGCTGTCCGCTTCGATGCGTGCGTTGGAGAAGAAGCCGTGTCGCCAGTAGCGGCGGATAGCCGACGTGATTTCATCGCCCGGGATTGTCACGTTCTGTCCTACGGAAAGTCCGGAGAGCCCTATGAGGGTGAAGTCTTCGTACCCCTCACAGCCGGTCACGTTGATGCCGCCGATTTCATATTTGCGCGGAGTGCCCGAGTAGAGGATTACGGGTTTCTCGTCTTTGTTGTCGGATGTGGCTTGTGCACGGGCATTCTCAGGAATCAAGGCCAGACAGCCAAGCAAGGCGAAGCCTAATATTGTGGGGATTTTAGATGTAAGTTCCGAATATGTTCTCATCTTTGCGGATTATTCATTAGTCAATTCTATTTGTTCGCTTGTCTTTCCAAACCGTCTTTCACGCTGCTGATATTCCCAGATGGCCTTGTAGAACTCCTCCTCATCGAAGTCGGGCCAGAAGGTGTCGCAGAAATAGAGTTCGGAGTAAGCGCATTGCCACAGCAGGAAGTTGCTCAGGCGAACCTCACCGCCGGTACGTATCAGCAAGTCGGGGTCGGGCATGAACTCGGTGGTCAGGTACTTGCCTATCAGCGCATCGTCGATGGACTCGAGGGCAAGTGTACGGTTCTGCACTTCGCGTGCCATCCGTTTCATGGCCTCCGTCAGTTCCCAACGCGAGGAGTAGCTCAGTGCCAGCACCAAGCACATGCCAGTATTGGTCGACGTGCGCTGGATGCACTGTTGCAGACGTTCCTTCACGTTCTGCGGCAGACGCTCCATGTCACCGATGATGCGGAAGCTGACATTGTTCTTCATGAAGATTTCCTCCTCTATCGATTCAAAGAGAAGTGCCATCAAGGCAGTCACTTCGTCTTGCGGACGGTTCCAGTTCTCGGTGGAGAAGGTGTATAGTGTAAGGAACTTCACGCCGGCCAGTGCGGCGGTTTCCACCACTTGGCGCACCGTAACGACACCTTGCTGATGTCCATAGTTGCGCGGATGCCCGTGTTGTTTGGCCCATCTCCCGTTGCCATCCATGATGATGGCTATATGCTGCGGGATTCTGTTCTTGTCGATTCGTTCCTTATAAGACATTCTATAATATAATAAGGTATAAGTGTGCGTTATTCTTTTTTCTCGAAGCCCAGCCGGTTGATGCGCCCGCGCCACACTTCGTTGCTTCCTTCCCAAAAGAACCAGATGAAATTGTTGGCATCTACCACGTAGAGGCAGTTGTCGGTGCGTCCCTTGAAGTCCTCCGGCAACATCACCTTCTCGGTCGTCTTGCGCCACGTAATGCCGTTGTCTATGGATTCATACAGGGCTTCATAAGGCTCCAGGGCTTCCGACCTCTCGTAATTGTTCGCACTGCCAAAGGCATAGAACTTGGAGTCATAGGCGAACATGCCGAATCTCTTCAGCCGTGGGAATCCATAGGTATTGTCTGCGGACTGTTGGTAGTAAGTCCATTGGCTCTCGGTGGAGAGGCGGCTCCATACGACGGCCGTAGTGTCTTCGGCGTTTCGGCTCTCGCCCATAATGAGCACACGCTCTATCGAGCTGTTTGTCGAGAGTTTGTTCACACCGTACGCGATGTCATGCATCGGGAATGTTTCGGGGCGTTCCCCTTCATCGGTCCATGTCTGGCCATCGGTCGAGGTCACTACGCAACCATCGTTGCTGACGGCGAAGAGTTGGTTCGACGAAGCGGCGAACGTGTTCAGGATTGCCCTGTCCGAGTCAACCTTCTCCCAATTGACCCCGTCGGTGGAGCTGTACAGAGAAACCATATCCGTGACGTACATCTTATCCTTGAAGGTAATAAACGTCCGGTAGTCAGCATTCTCCAGGCTAATCGGAGTCAGTGTCGTCCAGTTCTTACCGTCCGTAATGTCCGTGGAGGTCACCTGTATTTCCCCAGTAGTATTGTCGGACAAGAAGAGGTAAATCTTGTCATTCAGCGTCAAGGCACTACGTCCTCTATAGTCCGCCATCTGCAGGTTCGTACCGTCCAGCTTCTCCCACTGCAGGGAGTCGGGGTCTTGCTCGTGCACGTTAATCTGTGCGGTGTATGTGCGGATGGTTCCGTCGTAGGCATACACTTTGAACTTCACGGGGTTGGTGAAGTCGAGCGAGTCAGAGGTGCTCCACACCGTGTCCTGTTGGTTCTTCTCATAGACAACGCCCAAGCCGATGGCACTGATACTGAGCGACACCTTGGTGATGTCCGTACCCACGGGCAGAGAGTCCGCGTTGTATATCTTGTTTTCGTTCTGGTTTATCGTGAATGTATAGTTGCTTCCCGTCAGAGTGACCACCAATGTCGTATCCTCTCCCGAAGAGGTCTTCGATGCCACGCTGGTATTAATGTCATTGATAGAGAAGGAAGAGATAAGTGCGTCAGAGGAGTAGTCAGTGGTTGTGCCATCGTTGTTCAGGCATGCAGCGAACAGGAAAGGAACTGCCAGTAAACTAACTATAATGTATAAAGTCTTTCTCATTATGAATGAAGATATTGTTTATAAGCTGCAAAAATAGAAACAATTTTCGCTATGTCGTACAAACAAGGCAAGTTTTATACAAATTTATGGATAACGGTCTCTAATGGAAGCCTTTTACTAATTTTATCATCGCACAATGGCATTCTGTCGGCTTGTAGAACAATTATTGTTAAATACAGCGCGTCACTGAGTACTGTCGATTGTTAAAAATACCTCCTTGCACAGGAACATAGAGGCTCCTCCCTCGGTGAGGGAGGAGCCTCGCTATTATCCCCATTCATTGGGGAATTTCCTTGCAAGGAGAGCCTCTGCCGCACTACTCCGCGAAGAGTTTGTAGAACAGTTCGTAGAACTCGGAGCTCTCGCCAACTGTTGCGGTGAACGCCAAGCAAAGCAGTCCGACACTTAAGAATTTTCTTTTCATTGTCCTGTTATTTCGTTACGTTGATAGTAAACTCTTTCTCAAAGGGTGTCAGGCACGCCTGTGAGTTGCAGCATTGAAAGCCGACATGACACTTCACTGCCTCGGGCAACTTGGTGTAGCTGACCAATTGGGTCAGCGTCACGTTGTCCTCGTAGATGGTGGTGCCATTGGATCCAAACGGTTTGGCGGCAGCGCCCGTCAACTCCCCTTTCAGCTGACAGCCTTCGGGCAGACTGAAGTCGAGTTTCAAGGCGATGTAAGGGTCGGAAGAGGCAACCTCTCTGTATATGTGGTATCCGGCGAGAATCCTGAAGGAGATTTTCACCTCCACGGTCTTGTCGTCTATGCGTTTGGCTTGGGGCAGCACGATGACCGGGTTAGCCTCGGTCGGTTCTTCCATCAGGGCGTTACCCGAATCAGCGGAAACTTTGGCGTTTTTTGCGGCTTCACGGCGCTTCAACGCTTTGTAATCGTTGCCCGGAGCACCCTGCTCATTGACCATGAAGAACCAGCCGCCCGACTCGGTAAAGAAGATTTTGTCCTTGTACTTGTTGAACCAATTGCGCCACTCGCCCGGTTGCGTAAACTCGCACAACGTGTAGCGTTCCAGAATGCGGTTGGCCCGTTCCACCTCCATACCTTGTTCCAGGCACTCCACGGCTTTCTCTATCAGACGTATGTCATTGTTGGGAATCCGCCAAGCCTTGGCATCCTCGTCCAACGAGAGTTCATACATTCCCTTTCCGCCGTAGATATAAGGCTTGTTCTCTTGATAGTAGCGGATATAAGCCTGTTCGTCCTCGCCAAACTGGTCAAACAGTCCCTTTTGGTACCGTTTCAGAAACTCTGTGTAGGTCATTTTGGGAGGAATGGTACCGTCGCTATACCGAAGGGCCAGTTCATCCTCACCGGTTAACTCCTCTCCTTTTTTCTTCTTGGCCATCGCCTTGTCATAGGCAATCTTGTTTTCCGTATAGAAGATGGAGTCGGACTTCACGCGCTCCAGGTAAGAGGAGTATTTGGCCAAGTAGATTTTCTCTTTCAGGTACTCACGGGTTGAGATGCGGTCGTTGAACTTACGTGCGATGGGCAATCCTTTGTGTTGCGCCATGTAAACAACGGCATTGGCAAAGACTACCTTCGCCTCATCGGTCATGTATTGCGGTCCGCCGATGAATCCCCAAGTGAGGAAGTTCGCGTGCCGGCCTATGGCCACGGCATCGATGGTCTTGGCGCATACGCCACTTGAGATGACTTCACAATCGGGAGAGTCGGTGTAGCCCCAAGGACGGGAAACCATTCCGATATTGAAGTTCTTGTCCGTTATATATCCTTTTGTGTTGACTTTCCACATCATCACGGAGTCGGGCACCGGCTCGTCTTGGAAGTAGGCGTAATGGAGCGCATCTTCCGGTGTCGGCTGTTTGGTCAGTGAGACAGAGGTCTTGAACGGACCTTTGAAGATGGGGTGTTCCAGGTTCATGCCGTGCGCATCGGCATCGAGGCAAAGGCAGTACCAGTCGTTCTTGCTTCCGTAGCGGCGACCGATGGTTTCGCCGACGGAACCTATCGTGATGGAAGCGGCAGAGAACTCTTCCGGCAAATAGCTTGCCTTGATATATTCTACCAGATTGCCTTTCTCGTCCGTCACGCGGCGTGCCTCCTCCAATACGGGAGGTACGCCGTCGAAGATGGTCACGTCATACCCGTCGGACATGTCGGGCGTATAGTCGGCCGCACGCATCACCTTCACGGAATCGAAATAGGTACGCAGTAAAGTACCGAAAGCCTCCATACGTTCGTTCACGGTCTGTTGAAACGCCTCTTCCGATTCAAAAGGCGACTTCGTTCCATATCGTCCGTTTTGCCAGTCGGACTGGCCACCCAAGTAGAGCACCCTGATTTCGTTGGGTTTCTTGCCTGTGGAACAGCCTGTCAGGAAGAGGCAGAGCGGAGTCAAGAGCAAGCAATAAAGCAATAATTTTTTCATAGATTAAAAGTAGTTGAATCTCCGGCGACAAGGTTGATTCCTGCACATCAGGAGAGCCTCATCGCCGGAGATGGAGAGAAATAATGTTATTTATATGGGTTCTGTTCAATCGCTCCATGGGCGTTCTCTATATCCTGCGAGGGAACAGGGATTGCCAGGCACGCGTCGTCACCCTTCACGTTAATCTGCAGCGTTTCGGAGGTATCCACACCGGCCGTAGTCACTTTGTAGAACTTGCGGCTGATGGTCACATCGTCGTCCGTCGTTGCGCTCACGGCAAAACGCTTGATATCCATCATACGGATGGTGAAAGGCATCTCACGGCGACGTTCCTTCAGCACCTGCTTCAGTGCGTCCGACTGCGAGGAGGCGGTCAGGGCGGTAGCCGTACCGGTAGCGAAACGGGCCTCACGCAGCGGGGTCAGGGTTGCCAGGGCACTGCTCCACTCTCCCGTACGGGCCTGCAGCTCGGCCTTCATCAACAGCAGTTCGGCTGAGGTTATGCCGGATATGGCATAGCGTCCATCATAGAACGGGTCGTAACGGTACCAGTCGTATGGAACGGAGAAACGGCGGTTACCGTGCTCAATGTAGGAGAACTGGTAACGCAGGTCGTTCGCCTTGTCGTCATAGCAGTCCAGCAACTCCTGCGACGGGCTGAACCATTGCGTGCCCAGATAGTGCAGACGGATGAAAATCCACTCCTTCCATTTGAAGATTTTCGCCAAGTTCCAACTGTTGGTCTCGCAATAATCCAAGGTTTGGGCAGGTATGGTAGAGGTCTCGGCATACTCCACGGAGTTTCCCCAAGAGAGGTTGTTGTAGTCAAACAAACCCGGAGTCAGAGCCAAAGCCTTGTCCACATAGGTCTTGGCGTTCGCATAGTCGTTCATGTAGAGGTATATGCGGGCATACAGGCCATAGATGGCGCATTTGGACGTACGCCAAGCGTAATCTTCCAGCACCTTGTCCTGAGCGCAGCATTTCTCCGCCTCCGCCATGTCGGAGAGGATTTGGTCGAAGGTCTCACCCAACGTGGCACGGGAGATGTTCTCCGTGAACAACGTGCCTAAACGCATCGGCAAGCCCAGTTTGTCCCGGTTGGCCTCGCTGTAAGGCAAGCAGTAAACGGTTGCCAGGCGGAACATCGACCAGGCGCGCATGAAGTAGCCATTGCAAAGGGCCTCGTTCTTCTCCGCTTCCGTACCGTTGACGGATTTGGCAGAGTTAATCATCGTGTTGGCGGTGAATATCTTGGAATATTCATACTGCCACGTGTTGTTGCTCGATGAGGAGGCCATCACGTCACTGGTCAGTGTGTAGAAACAGAGTTCCGTTGAGTTGAAGCCATTGGGTCGCGAATCGAACATCTCCATGGGAATGCCCGCATCATCGACCGAATAGGCTTCCGGGTAGCAATATTCATAGGTGTTCGTCACGTAGTCATAAAGGGAAATCAGCTGCGAAGCCTCCTTGACGGAAGCGTTTGATGAGGCTGACGGTTGCTTGTCGAGGTATGAGTCGCAAGCGCTGAACACGGTTGCGGCCATCCATACGAATGCGATATGTTTGATTTTGATTTTTCTCATTTCATTGTCCTCCTGTCATTATAAAGTGAAACCTGCACCGAAGGTGATGGTTGTACTGGGTTTGTTGGTTCCGGGCAACCACTCGGGGTCATAGTGATGTTTGTTGGCCGAGTAAATCAGACCGAGGTCACGGGCCTGTACGAACACTTTGGCAGCGGAGAGGTGAACCCTACGCAGCCATTGCACGGGTACGTGATAGGTGAGGGAGACCTCTTTCAGACGCACGAACGACGCGTTCTGAATGTCTGACTGCAGATAGGGCAAGTAGCGGTCCCAACGATAGCATTGGTAGTCACCGACCGCCGGCAGACAAGGATAGTCGGTACCGTCGCTCTCCATCACTCTGTTGATGAACTTCGAAATGGACTCTTTGGAGTTAGCCAGCGGGATGTTCTGGCTTGTGGGGTCGCGGAACACGCCTCCGAACTTGCCCGTCATGTAGACATAGAGGTCGAAGTTCTTCCACGTGAACTGATTGGCCCATCCGAAGGTGTACGGGGAGATGGAGGTTCCGCCGTAGGTCATCTTGTCCAGACCGAATGTCCTGTTGTGGAGCGTCAAGTCATTGAACGACCATTCCTGTCCGTCAGCCGTCTTCACGTGAGGTACCCCGTCACGCACCCCGGCATATTCGTAGCTGTAGACCGCACCCACCGGTTTGCCCTCTACGAAATAGCCGTTGGAGGGATCGGAAGCATAGCAGAGCTGATAGCAGTAGAGTGACGGATAGTAGAGCTTCTGCACGACGTTCTTGTTATAGGCGAAAGTCACCGTAGAGTTGATGCCCAGCCCGATGGAGTTAATCTTGCCGCGTCCGGTCAGTTCCACCTCCACACCACGGTTCAGAATCTCGGCGTTGTTGTACTTTTGGGTACTGCTACCGTACACGTAAGGAACAGTCACCGTACCCACGATGTATTTACCCAGACGGTTGTAGTATTCCACCTTACCGGAGAGCAAGCCTTTGAAGAGCGAGAAGTCCGCGCCCACATTGGTGGTATAGGTCTCTTCCCAGCGCAGCATGGGGTTGCCATAGCTGCTGATGTACGAAACATTGGTTCCTGTAGTGGCATTGGCATAAGTGGAAATCAAAGTCTGCGGAGAGGTACTCTTCTCGGTGTTACCGTTGATACCGTAGGTCAGACGCAGCGTCAAGCGGTCTAACCAGGAAGAGGTGGATTCCATGAATTTCTCCTTGTCGAGGTTCCATTTCGCGCCCAATGACCACATAGGCGACCAACGGAGCGACTTGTCCTCGGTCACGTAGTTGGAGCCATCGGCACGGATGCTGAACGATGCCCCGTATTTCCCGTCATACACGTAAGAGGCGTTCCCGAAGTAGGAGAAGTAACGGTCCACGCGGTCCGAGAAAGAGTTGCTCACCAAAGAGGACAAGGTGTTGTACCAATCGGGATAGCCCGTAATGGTAGCGGCAACTTCCTTGCTTCCATAATAGGCGGGTTGTGAAGTGTTCGATTTTTCATCATAACCCAACACGTACGGATAGGTAGTGGTGGAAGTCCTGTATTCACTGATTTCGAAACCGGCAAGTGCCGTGATGTCGTGTTTGCCAAAGGTTTCGTTGTAGCTCAACTGGTTACGCCATACGTAACTCTCCGTTGCGCTCTTGCTCTGTCGGATAATGCCTCCCGAAGGGATGTATTGTTTGTTCAGGACATCGTTGTCCAAATCGTAGGAGGTATAGTAGTTTACCAACTGGCGGACATAGTCCGTCTCCTCGTTGTCATAGTTGCGCACGTTAGATTCATTCTTCTCATACTGGTATTTCGTGTCGAACACTAAGTTGCGCCATATCTTGGCGTTCAGGCCGAGGCTGACGCGATAGTGTGTCGAAGTGGTTTTGTAGGATCGGTTGCGCACCTCCTGCAACATGTTGTACGACAAGTCCGTGTAGGGCAGGTTCTGCAGGTTCAGGTTGTCCGCGACCAGTTTGTTCCACGACTTCTCGTTGTAGGCATAGCTACCGTCCTCCTCTATCAACATTTCGTAGGGCGAAAGGCTGGTAAAGTCGCTCACGGTGACGCCGCTGGTCTCCTGCGTCTTGCGCTGGAAAGTACCGGCAACGGAAGCGGTCAACCAAGAGTTGAGCTTGTAGTTGTTGTTGAAGTTCAACATGAAGCGTTCGTAACCGCGTTTGATGGTAGCCTCGTCGTTCTTCTCATACATCATGGACGCGTAGGTGGAGTGTTTGTCCGTTCCGGCAGAGAGGTTGGCGTTATACTGCTGCAGGGCTTGTGTCTGCATCAGGTATTTCTTCAGCTGGCTGCGGTTGCTGCGGTTGCGCAAGGCATCCAGGTTCTTGTTCATCTCCGATTCGGACATGCCGTAGTATTTATTGGCATAGTAGTAGTTCTGCGCAAGAGACAGCGGAGAGGCAATGTTGACGGAAGTCGGGGTGAAGTCGGACAGAAACCACTCGTTCTCCAACGCCTTGATTTCATAGTCTACCGTCGTCTTGCTGTCGGCCTGTGACATGATGTAGTCCAGGTCGGGACGGGTACCCAAACGGTAAAAGCCCTGTACGTCGACTTTCAGTTTGCCTTTCTGGCCTTTCTTGGTGGTGACGACAATCACGCCGTTGGCCGAACGGGCTCCCCAGATGGAGGCGGCAGCGGCATCCTTCAACACCGTCACGCTCTCCACGTCGTTCGGGTTGATGGTGCTGAAAGACCCCTCGATGGGGAATCCGTCAACGACTACCAGCGGAGCGGTGTTGGCGTAGAGCGAACTGGTACCGCGAATCAGGAAGTCCACCGTACCGTCTTCGTTCTCGGTAGCCTGCATACCGGCAACCACGCCTTGCAGGGCGGCGGAGAGGTCGGCCGTAGGACGGCTGGCCAACAGTTCCTGGTTCACCTTGTCGAACGAACCGGTCACGCGTTCCTTCGACAGTGTCTGGTAACCTGTCACCACCACGTCGTCCAGCAGCTTGGAGTTGTCCTCCATGATGACGTTGACGGTCTTACGGGCATTGGCTTGCTTCTCCAGGTCCTTCTTGCCTACGTAGGTAAAGAGCAGGGTCACGTCGCCGCCACTCTTGGCAGGGAGGACGAAAGCACCGTCGAAATCGGTCACGGTTCCTTCGTTGGTGCCTTTCACGCGCACGGTCACGCCTATCAACGGCTCGCCAGCCTCGTCATACACCGACCCGCGGATGGTACGTCCGTTGGAGCTTGTCTTCTGCGCAACGGCAGGATTGAACACCTGCACAAAACGTCCTTTGATTTCATACTTCAGCGGTGTGCCTCTCAGCAGTCGTTTCACCGCGTTCTCCACCGTCTCGTTCTGCAGCTTCACGTTGGTCACCGTGTAAGGATTCACATCCTCCATCACGTACTGCATCCGGTAGTAGCCGGACTGGCGTTCCACCTCGTCCAAGGCTTTGTGGAGTTTTTCTTTCTCACATTGGAAAGTGATTTTCTTTCCTTGCTTTTGGGTTTGAGCTCCCACGTTCGTCGCTAAAAGCAGACAAAGGAAGGTAACGAATACCCCCATGTACTTGTTTAGCTCTCTCTTCATAAAATCACAATTTAAATTGAACAAATATATTGATTTTTTCTATAAAGACACTCTTTTCATCGAAACGGTACCCCTTCGAGCGAAAAAACTTTCACCCGCCCGTCAAGAGACCGCAACGAACCGTATCTTACAAGATGAAAAACTATATCATAATGAAGTGAGAAGCACGGCTATACAGTGCGAGGAAGCGCATACTTATGATTGCTGACAACTGTCAGCAACATTTACGACAATTGTCAGAAACCTTTACGACAACTGTCAACAACATTTATGACAATTGTCAGCAATGTTTGCGACAACTGTCAATACATCGTTATACCGTGGTTCTTGACATCGTTTCAAGCGGATTGTCACACCACTATGACGGGGAGAAATAATTTTCTTACTACCGTTTGTCAGTTGACAAGGGATTGTTACCTTTGCGGCATGACCCCGGGAAGGGAAAAGAGAGAGTGACTTATGAGCGACAGGACGAAACAGCAAGAGGAGTTTGAAGCGTTGTTCCGAAAGAACTACGCCCGCCTGTATCGTTACGCTCTCGATTTCCTGGAGAACGAAGAGGCCGCAAAGGATGTTGTGAGCGAGCTTTTCGGTGACTTGTGGAAACAGTACGACGCATGGCGGCCAGACAGTCCGGAGGCTTACCTCAACCGGGCCTTGCGCAACCGTTGCCTGAACTACCTGAAGCGTCTCGCCGTGGAACGGAACGCCATGCAAAGGTACATCGACGAGAAGATGGCACTCATCGACAATGACGTGGCGGTGCACGAGGAACGGATGAAGCAGGTGGAGCGAATCATGGACACCTTGCCCGCACGCACGCGTTTCATCTTGGAGCAGTGCTACATCGAGAAGAAAAAGTATAGCGAGATGGCCGAAGCACTCGATACCTCGGTGGGCATGATACACAAGCATATCAGCAAGGCACTGGCGACATTCAGGAAGGTTCTTGGAGAAAATTCCCTGAAAGGCGGTACCGAAAGTTGAGCGAGATTGTCTATATAATAATGTAACGAACAAAGAAATAGATAACGGATGATGGAAGACACGGATATCAAACAGAACCAACCGGAAGGGGAAGAGACTTCTTGCAACCGACAGGAGGCCGAGGAGGCACGCATGGGGGCGTTGGTCCGTATGGACTATCGCCGGAGACACGCGTCACAGCCCGATGTGGACGAGGCGTGGAACGCTTTCCGCCAAGAGAAGATGGTCGCCAAGGAGACTCCCCAACGCGGTTTCTCCGCCTGGCACCTGACCGCAGCCGCCTTGCTGGGGGCAGCCGCCATGCTGGCCCTCGTCTTCGTGTTCCGCCACTCGTTCTTTGGAGAGCCCACACCGCAACAGCCCAAAGAGATTGTCGCCATGCAATATGACGAGAAACCGCAACGGGTGAAGCTGGAGCGTGAGCACGATACGCTGGATCTCACCCAAAAGAATTCCATCTCTTACCAGAAGTCGGACAAGCCGCAAAAGCCCGCCATCGTGGCACAGTCGCAAAACAAGACGCAACGGCTCTCCACGCCGCGCGGCATGGACTTTAAGGTGGTGTTGCCCGACGGGTCGGAAGTGGTGCTCAACGCGGAGAGTACCATCGAGTTCCCTACGGCTTTCCAAAGCGGCAAGCGACTGGTGAAGCTCAAGGGCGAGGCTTATTTCAAGGTTGTCCGCAACGACGACGCGCCTTTCATCGTCACTTCCGACCAGCTCTCCGTACGGGTGTTGGGCACGGAGTTCAACATGAAGAGCTACGCTTCCGAGGTGGCCCACGTGGCTCTCGTGAAAGGAAAAGTGGAAGTGATGCGTCCCGACGCGACGGTCTGCGACGCCACGCTGAATCCCGGACAGGAGGCGTGGTACAACGCCAAGGGCGAGGTGCAGGTGCAGGAGGTGGACACCTACGCCGTGACGCAGTGGGTCAGCGGATTCTTCTACTACCACGACCAACCGTTGGTGAAGGTGTTGTGCGACTTGGGTCGTTGGTATAACTTGGGCGTAGTGTTCCAAAACACCGATGCCCTGCACTATCGGGTACACTTCTCAGCGCTCCGCAACGAGCCTGTCGACTCCGCCTTGGAGAATCTCAACCGTCTGCGTCGCATCCGCGTCCGCTTGGACGGCAACAAAATCGTAGTCTATTGACGGCACCGTAAGACGGTCGCCCCTCACAGCAGGCGGCGACTGAGGTAACGCACGGGATACCAAACGGCAAGGAATCCTACGGTCACTACCGTGGCGAAGACGAGCAGAACGTCCTGCCAGTGGACGCTGACGGGATAGGCGCTGACCAAGAAACTGTCGGCGGAAGAGCCGAGGGTGATGAGCCCGAAACGTTGCTGCACGAAGCAAAGAATCAAACCCAAGACGATACCCGCCAAGGCACCGAAGAGGGAGATGAGCCGCCCCTCGAAGAGGAAGATGCGGGCTATCAGTTTGTCGTCCGCCCCCAAGTTGCGGAGGGTCTGCACATCCTGTTTCTTGTCGATGATGAGCATCGAAAGGGAACCGATGATGTTGAAGCAGGCGATGACGAGGATAAACGTAAGGAATATGTAGGAAATCAGCTTCTCCACCTCCATGATGCGAAACACGTCCGACTGCTGTTCATAGCGGTCGAGCACCCGAAAGTCGTCGCCCAGCAGCCGGGCGATTTTCTTCTTCGTCGCATCGGCATCCGCCGACGGCTTCAGCTTCAGCTCGACAGCGGAGACCTCCTTGTCGTAACGGAAGAGGTCGCGGGCGAACCGGAGGGAGGTGAGGACGTACGAAGCGTCGTATTTCTGTTGGTTCACCAGGAACGCCACTCCCGGCGAATAGAGGTAGTCGTGCCTGAAACTGTTGGCGGGATTGGCGAGGTTGACCTTCTCGTCACGCTTGGGAGCATATACCTCGATGGGGTCTACGGGGGCGACTCCCGAGCCCAACACCCCCACCAACTGCAAGCCGGGGATGCCATAGTCGACTACCTCATCGTGGAGTTTGAACGTCCCGTTGCCACAGAGGATACTGTCGATAGCGGTCAGTTGTTGGAAGTTGTCCTCCACCCCTTTGATGACGACCATCGCCTGGCGGTTTCTGTACTGCAGGATGGCGTGTTCCTCCAGCGACTCGGTCACCACATCCACTTCGGGCAGGAGTCGCAACCGGGCGATGCGGCTGTCCGTAGCGTCGAACACCTTACCCGTCACGGGCACCACTTTCAGTTGCGGGTCGAAGGCGGTAAAGAAGGTGGCCACCAACTCCTGAAAGCCGTTGAACACGGAGAGCGTGCAGACCAAGGCGAGCGTAGCCAACGCCACCCCACAGACGGAGATGCCCGAGATGATGTTGATGGCGTGGTGAGACTTCTTGGAGAAGAGGTAGCGCCGGGCTATGTAGAAGGAGAGGTTCACTCTTTCAGCAGTTTATCGATATGTTCGATGTAGTCGAGCGAGTCGTCCACGAAGAACTTGAGTTCGGGGATGATGCGCAGCTGGTGGCGTACCCTCGTGCCCAGTTCGTAGCGGACGGACCTCATGTTGTCGTTGATGTTCTTCACAATCTCCTGGTTGCGTTCCGAGGGGAACACGCTCAGGTAGACGCGGGCCACGCTGAGGTCGGGACTGATGCGCACGGCACTCACCGACACCAACACGCCCTTGTAGGCTTTTGTCTGAAGCAAGAAGATGTCACTCAGCTCCTTCTGGATGAGCCGCGCTATTTTGTTTTGTCTTGTCGTTTCCATTTCGTTACTTAATTTATATGGTATAGTTTAACCTTTATCTTCTCTTTCACCCCTGCAGCTCCTCCTCCGTTTTCTTGCGGATGATGGTGAGCCCGTCACGCAGAGGGAGTATCACCTTCTCCACCCGGTCGTCCGCCGCTATCCTGTCGTTGAAGGCCTTGATGCCGATGGTCTGATGGTCGCGGTCGTAGGCCGGGTCTATCACATGGCCGTCCCACAGGGTGTTGTCCGCCAACAGGTAGCCTCCGGGGCGAAGACGGGGCAGCACCATGTCGTAGTAGTCGTTGTAACGGCGCTTGTCGCCATCCACGAACGCCATGTCGAAGGCCAGGTCCATCCGCGGCACCAGCTGCAGGGCGTCGCCGATGTAGAACCTTATCTTGTCGGCATAGGCCGAACCTTCAATCCACGGACGGGTGAAGTCCTCCTGCTCGTCATTGATTTCGAAGGTATGGACGAGACCTCCCTCTTCCAACCCCTCCGCCATACAGAGTGCGGAGTAACCGGTGAACGTACCGATCTCCAGCACCTGCTTGGGACGAATCATCCGCACGAACATCTTCAGCATGCGGCCCTGCAGATGACCCGACGCCATGCGGGGGCGCAGCAGCTTCACGTGCGTGTCGCGGTAGAGGCGACGCAGGTAGTCACCCTCCGCATCGATGTGCTTCAGGATGTAATCGTCTATCGGCTCGGTCTCCTGCATCGTCCTACAAATATCTGTTCCGGTTCGGCAAGATGTACTCTTCCGACTCGGCATACTTCAACACGTCTGCCACAAGGTTTATCTCCAGGAAAGAGGTGTGCGTGCCGGACTTGCCGCCACTCAGGTAGGCCACCATCTCGTCCTCCTTGATGACACCGTCCTGCAGCAGTTTGCGCAAGGCGGCGAAGTAGTACTCCTGTCCGTTGCCCAACTCAGGCATATAGATGGCTTCCACACCATAGGAGAGCGCCAAGTGGCGCATGGTCTTCTCGTTGTAGCAGATGGCCAGCACCGGGTAACGGCCACGGAAAGCCGCCAAGCTGCGGGCGGTACGTCCGCTGTAGCTGTCGGTGATGATGGCGCGGATATTCATCTTGTCCGTCGCCTTCACCGCCTGTTTGGCCAGGAAGTCGGTCACGTCGCAGTTCTCTTCCAACGGAATGCGTATGTTGTTCTCGGTCAGTTTGTCCTTCTCCGCCTGCGACGCCACCTTCGTCATGGTGCGCACCGCCTCCACAGGGTATTTGCCGTAGGCGGTCTCTCCGCTCAGCATCAATGCGTCGGTACGGTAATAGATGGCGTTGGCGATGTCGGTCACCTCGGCGCGCGTGGGGCGCGGGTTCTGAATCATGGTGTGGAGCATCTGCGTCGCCACGATGACCGGTTTGCGTGCCTGCACACACTTGCGGATGAGGATGCGCTGGATGCCGGGGATACGTTCCTGGGGCACCTCGATGCCCAAGTCGCCGCGCGCCACCATGATGCCGTCCGCCACCTCCAGTATCTCATCGATGTTGTCCACACCCTCCTGGTTCTCTATCTTGGCGATAATCTTGATGGTACTGTGGTGGGCATCGAGCAGCTCACGGATGTCGAGCACATCCTGACGGTTGCGTACAAAGGAGTGGGCGATGAAGTCGATGTCCTTCTCGATGGCGTAGAGGATGTTGTTGCGGTCCTTCTCGGTGAGGGAGGGCAGGTTGATGCGCACACCCGGCACATTCACGCTCTTGCGGTTGCCCAGGGTAGCCTCGTTCTGCACGACACAGTGGAGCACGCCATCGGCCTTCTCCACCACCTTCAGTCCGAGGTCGCCGTCGTCAATGAGTATCTCGCCACCCACTTTCAGGTCGTCCGCAAAACGGGGGTAGGAGACGCAGATGCAGTCGCAGGTGGTCTTGCCGTCGGGATTGCCGACGACCTTCACGCGGTCGCCTACCTTAAAGGGTATCGGGTCGCCCGCCAAGGGGGCGGTACGTACCTCCGGGCCTTTCGTGTCCATCAGGATGGCGATGCGGTTGGAGACGGCACGTACATTGTCTATCAGTTTCTCGAATCCCTCGCGACTGGCGTGAGCGGTGTTCATGCGCACCACATTCATGCCCGCGTCGAACAGGGCTTTTATGAAGTCCACATCACAACGCTGGTCGGAGATGGAAGCTACAATCTTTGTCTGTTTCAGCAGCATAGGTCTATACTTTTATCTTCGGTTTTTACTGTTCTTTCTGATGAATCAACGCCTCCACGGCCAAGCGGTACGAGTCGAGCCCGAAGCCGCAGATGACACCCGCGCAGGCGCAGGAAATCATCGACTTGTGGCGAAACTCCTCACGCTTGTGTACATTGGAGATGTGTACCTCTATGACCGGCGCGGTGATGGCACGGATGGCATCCTGCAAGGCGATGCTGGTGTGCGTGTAGGCCCCGGCGTTGAGCACGATGCCGTCATACTCGAACCCCACCTCATGGAGTTTGTCAATCAGCTCGCCCTCCACGTTCGACTGGTAATAGTCTATCCGCAACGCCGGGTAGTCGGCGCGCAACGTCCGCAGGTAATCCTCGAAGGAGGTACTCCCGTAGATGGAAGGCTCCCGCTTGCCCAACAGGTTGATGTTGGGACCGTTTATCACTTGTATCCTCATCATAATTCGTCCGGTTTGAAAGGAGTTTTGTATCTTTGTCAAGAATTTGGGTACAAAGGTAGGAAAAAGTAATGGAACAACACGCACAAAGAAAGAACAAGGATGTCAATGAAGTGGTGATTGAACGCTACAGGCAATACCTGAAGCTGGAAAAGTCGATGTCGGACAACACCATCGACGCCTATCTGAGCGACATCCGCAAGCTGGCGGACTACCTGCGGGACGAGCGAATCATCCTGGCGGACGCGAAGACGGAGGACATCGAGCATTTCCTGGCAGACCTGCACGATGTGGGCATCCACCCCCGTTCACAGGCGCGTATCCTCTCCGGGCTGCGGTCGTTCTACAAGTTCCTGGTGTTGGAGGAGTACATCGCTGCGGCACCTACCGAACTGATAGACTCTCCCAAAATCGGCTTTCACCTGCCGGACGTGCTCACCTTGGAGGAGATTGACGCCATCATCGGGTGCATCGACCTGACGGAACAGGAAGGCCAGCGCAACAAGGCGATACTGGAGGTGCTCTACGGTTGCGGACTGCGCGTGTCGGAACTGTGCAACCTCAAGTTCTCCGACCTCTACCTGACCGAGGAGTTCATCCGGGTGACCGGCAAAGGCGACAAGCAACGGCTGGTTCCCATCTCACACCGGGCCATTGACGAGCTGAACAAATACTTCGAGCAACGCGGCGAGATTCGCGTCAAGCCGGGAGAGGAAGACTACGTGTTCCTCAGCTTCCGGCGCGGGTCACGGTTGTCGCGCATCACGGTATTCCATATAATAAAGGTATTGACGGAGATGGCGGGCATCCACAAGACCGTCAGTCCGCACACCTTCCGCCACTCTTTCGCCACGCACCTGCTGGAGGGCGGAGCGAACCTGCGCGCCATCCAGTGCATGCTGGGGCACGAATGCATCACCACCACCGAAATCTATACCCACATCGACCGCAACCGGCTGCGCAGCGAAATCATCCAGCACCATCCGCGCAACATCAACTACCGCAAGCGGCACGACGGGGAGGAGTGAGAGGCAAAATGTGTCAACCAATAGTTAACACAACAATTCCAAAACGTCAACCGTAGTTGGCAACATCGCCCACAAACCCAGGCAATCGCCTCTCTTTTTAATGTTCTTTAAGTGTACACCTTTAAAAAACAGGTGCAAGTTTGTTCGGAATGTGAACTCTTTAGTTATCTTTGCAACGTGTTGGAATATATATTTTAATGAATCATACTAAACAATTAAAGCAACATGATTAGAAAATTGTATTTGCCATTATTAATGGCCGTTATGTTTGTCTTCACCTCTTGTTCAAAGATGGGTGAATTGTCATCAGAATACTTCACTTGCACTCCTGAGGTGCTGGAAGCAGTTGGTGGCCAGGTACCCGTTACCATCAACGGTACCTTCCCCGAGAAGTATTTCAAGAAGAAAGCCGTTGTTACCGTTACTCCGGTTCTGAAATGGGACGGTGGTGAGGCCAAAGGTACTCCCGCTACTTTCCAGGGCGAGAAAGTTCAGGGCAACAACCAGACAATTTCTTACAAGGTAGGCGGTAACTACGTCATGAAGACCTCCTTCACCTATGTTCCCGAGATGGCAAAGTCTGAGCTCTACCTTGAGTTCGATGCCACAATCGGCAAGAAGACAGTGAACATCCCGGCTGTGAAAATCGCCGACGGTGTCATCGCTACTTCCGAGTTGGTAAAGAACACGTTGAACAACGCCAACTTGACAAACGCCGAGGACGCTTACCAGCGCATCATCAAGCAGAACAAGGAGGCCAACATCATGTTCCTCATCCAGCAGGCAAACATCCGCGCGTCTGAGACGAACTCCGACATCATCAAAGAGTTCAACAAGATGGTCGCTGAGGTTGACGCAGACAAGAAGGGCAAAGCCATCGAGAACATCGAGGTTAGCGCATACGCTTCTCCTGATGGTGGTGTAAGCCTCAACGAGAAACTGGCAGGTCAACGTGAGAACAACGCCGCCAAGTATGTCAACAAGCAGTTGAAGAAAGCGAAAGTAAACGCTACGGTAGACTCCAAGTACACCGCTCAGGACTGGGAAGGTTTCCAGGAGTTGGTATCCAAGTCGAACATCCAGGATAAAGAGTTGATCCTCCGCGTCCTCTCCATGTATCAGGATCCCGAGCAGAGAGAGACAGAGATCAAGAACATCTCTTCTGTCTACAAAGACCTGGCCGACGACATCCTGCCGAAGTTGCGTCGCGCACGCTTGACCTTGAACTACCAGCTGATTGGCCGTTCAGACGACGAAATCCTCGCTGAGTACAACGAAGCTCCGAAGAACCTCTCCGTTGAGGAGTTGCTCTACGCCGCTACCCTGGTGAACACCGACGCTCAGAAAGAGAATATCTACAAGAAAGCCGCTGAGCTCTACCCGAGCGACTACCGCGCATTCAACAACCTCGGTGAGTTGGCTTACAAAGCCGGCAACATGAGCGCTGCCGAGTCTTACTTCAAGAAAGCCCTCCAGCTGAACGGTTCTTCTAACGAGGCCAACACCAACATGGGCCTGGTTTCCTTGATTAACGGACAGAAAGCCAATGCCGAGAGCTACTTGGCCAAGGGTTCAGGTTCAAAGACCATCAACGAGGCTTTGGGTAACTACTACATCGCAGCCGGTCAGTACGAGAAGGCTGTCAACGCCTTCGGTGACGTGAAGACCAACAGTGCCGCTTTGGCTCAGATTCTGACAAAGGACTACAACAAGGCAAAGAACACGCTGAGCGCAGTGAAGAACGCTGACGCTTACACGGACTACTTGAGCGCAATCATCGGTGCACGTACAAACAACACCTCTATGGTTGTCAGCGGTCTGAAGAGCGCCATCGCAAAGGATTCTACCATTGCGAAGAAAGTCTCTACGGATGTTGAGTTCTCTAAATATCTGACAGACGCTGCCGTATCCGCTTTGCTGAAATAATCTCCGAGCGGAATCCGGAACAAATCGAATAGAGAGCCGTCCTTGATAATGGGGATGGCTCTCTTCTTATATAGCCGTACGGCATGAGGGTCGGTCAACAGAATAACCGCCACCCGACTTTCGGACCGACCGAAAGAGACCCTATGGAGAGAAAAAAAGACGAAACAGGTAAAATAAAACGGAGAAAAAGCTTGTTATAAAGAAAAAATCGTACCTTTGCCTTTCAAAAGCAATGTAAATAACGCGTTATAAAGGGTTTCTGAAAGGAGATAGAGAGTGCTACGCTCTTGGTTTACGGAGTAAGAGACAGGTTATAAAGAGGAAAAATTAGTCAAAAGGAAACGAACGTGATTGGTTATGAAAAAGAGTAAACTTGATACAGGAAACCAAAAGAGGAGTCCCCGTACGCTCAGCAAGGCGATAGGGAGACTGTTCACGTTTGTGCTCCTCACTGGCGGCATAGTTCCCCATTCACTCTCAGCACAGGATGCGAACAGCATCAAAAAGCAACTGATACAAAGTGGGTTCGAGAATGTCGGCGTGACGGAGAACGACTCCGTGCGCACCATCGTCATCCAGCCAACCCCCTTCAATGTGGTGCCCGACGGCGTGAAAGAGGCCATCCGGCTGATTGACGCGAACGCCACCGCTACACAAAAGAAAACAAACCTCATCGTCCTGGACAACAATGTGCCCCAGTTGAGCGTAAGCCGACAGGGCAGCGGCGCATGGACGGCCAGCAAGGATTTGGGAATCGGCTTGGACGAGCTGAACCGGATAAAGAAAGAGAACCGCTCATACGGAAAGGTAGACTTGGTATTCTATCCGGAGTTCTTCTTCCGCAACATCCGCTATTCGGTGATGTACGAAGTGTTGCTCAATCTCAACCCCACGCTGGAAGTATCCCTGTGGAAAGGCATGAAGTTTACAGGACAGTTGGTGATACCCATCATCAACGAATACGGCTATTTCTACGAGAAAGTCCGTCCGGGCATCGTCACCCTGTCGCAGTCGTTCCGCCTCCCCTATCGGACGAACGTGACCGCAACGGCAGGTTTCTTCAGCGACTTCCGCCACGGTGCGTCGGTGTATGCCGAGCACTACCTGCCCCGCAACGCTTGGGGACAGTTCTGGTTAGATGCCCAGTTGGCGTGGACGAAATACGGACGGTTCGACAGATGGGTTTACAAACATGCCGGAGGCGAAATGGTAACCGGCCTGTTGGGGGTGAACTATTACTGGAAGCGGCACAATGCGCAGTTCGCGCTCCGTGGACACCGTTTCCTGCAAGGCGAATACGGCGTGCGCTTTCAGGCAATACGCCATTTCCGCATCGTCTCCATCGGACTGTATGCCACGAAGATACAGAAGATGCCGGTGTATGCGCACAAAGGCTTCGATGCGGGATTCATGTTCGCGCTGAACTTCCCGCCCCGCAAGTCGAAGCGGCACGGCTACATCCCGCGTCCACAGGCGGGAGACATGAGCTTGCGCTACAGTGCCGGAGGCGACAAGCGATACGGTTTCAGCTTCATGACTGCCCCGGACGACAATCTGTGGAATAAAGTGAACAACAACCCGGATTTCATTCAATCATATATTAATTAATTAAACTTCATTTAGTATGAAAAAGTCATTTTTTAAAGTTTCCGGATTAGCCGGACTGATGTTATTGGGTGGCCTGACGATGGTCAGCTGCTACGAAGGTGACGACAGCAAGATTGATTATGTAGTACCTGTTACTCCTGAACCTACTCCCGCCAAGTATTACTTGAACGGTTCGGTTACGGATACCTACGGCAGACAAATCGAAGCGACCGTGACAGTGAACGGTGAATCTGTCACCACAACCGGTTCCTTCTCGAAAGAGTTGACCTCGCTGACGAGCGACAGAAAATACACAATCGTAGCTACGTGCACCGGTTATGTAACCGTTACCCGTGACGTTTACATGACGGAGGTAGGCGAAGGCCAGATTGGTTCTCAGAATGTAGAGATTGTGATGACCAGCCTGGAGAAAATCATCGAGGACAACACGACTCCGACTACGAAAGAGACTGTTAAAATCGATGAGGCAACCGCTGCTAAGGTAGAAAGCAGCATTAAAGCTGCTGTGGAAGAATCGTTGGGAAATAACAACTATGAAAGCATTGCTACTGAAACAGAAGTGAAAGAGGATGGCAGTCTGGGCGTAGCGGTAACTTTGACGGCTAAAACAACGCAGAGCGGTAAAGTGGAAAATGGCTACATTGTAGATTTCACCTATCCTGTAAGCACCGGCTTTGAAATTGTTACTTCCCCTGTTGCTACAAAGGCTACCCTCACTCCGGAAGAGATGTGGATTAGCCAAGCTGCCAACTTCCTCGGCAAGGCTTACGCAGAGAAGGGAATGGTAACAGTATGGCAGAAGGCCAGCACAACGGTTTCAGATGGCAAACTCCTCAAAGGTCTCAAAATCAACTACACCATCGTTGAGAAGAAACTTGCCTTCGCTGCTGGTGAAAACCTCGAAACCTATGAAGGTACCGTACGTTATGTGGAAGGTGATACGACAGTGACCCCAATCCTCGTTGATGACTCTCACGATGATCACCACGATGATCACCACACTAACGGTGGTGCAGCCGGTGGTGGTACAACAAGCGGTAATTAATTAATACATGATAGCGAAGGACGGTAGCCGATAGGTCAAATTGAGAACAAGCAGCATATGAAAAGAATACTTTTAATACTCGGTTTGTTTCTGTTCATGGGGGCAACAACCTCGTGGGCACAATTGACTTACGGCGTTACCGGACTGCTGCATGTACCTTCAGCCGAGATGCAGAGAGACGGCACCATCATGATTGGCGGTAACTTCATGAACAAGGAGCTAACCCCTCCCACATGGTATTACCATACGGCCAATTATTACGTGAACGCCACCCTGCTCCCTTGGTTCGAGTTCTCCTATGTCGCTACGGTATTCAAGATGTTACAGCCCACGACGGGCAGGTTGCGCTACTGCAACCAGGACCGCAACTTCGCTTTCCGTTTCCGTCTGCTGACCGAAACGAACAAGCTGCCGGCCGTCGTATTCGGCATACAAGACCCCTATGCGTTCAGCTCCGAAGAGGTGGCGAGCGACAAGGGCAACGGATACTTCTCACGCTTCTACCTGGCGACCACCAAGCATTTCGCTTGCGGCACGGCGGGCACGCTGGGAGTACATCTCTCTTACCTGTACAACCGTAGGAAGGACTATCCACTCAACGGGGTGGCTGGAGGAATCACTTTCTCACCATCGTTCTTCCCCTCGTTAGAGATAATCGGGGAACACGACACGAAGGACTTCGCACTGGGTGCGCAATGTCTGCTATTCGACCGGCTCAACGTGTTGGTGGAGATGCAGGGGCTGCGCTACTTCTCGGGAGGTCTGACATACAAAATATATTTAAAGTAAAAACATTCATTCGCATATGAAAAACAAATTAGTAGTCATGTCATTGCTGCTGTCAGGATGTTGCTCTGTTGCTTTGGCTCAAAGCAACAAGGGTCACAACTACAGCGAGCGTTTGCAAGACAACCTGTTTATCAGCGTAGGCGTGGGCGGACAGACTTGCCTCAACCCTGATAACAAGGATTACGGATTCGGAAAATCCATCACTCCGCAGTTGTCTTTGTCACTGGGCAAATGGATTGACCCCGTGTGGGGCGTCCGTCTGCAAGGCGTAGGCGTTTGGTCAAAACTGAACCAGAAATACGTTATCAATAATGCCGGTACGACAACGGAGACATTCAACAAATACAAGAACAACTTCGTACAGGCTCGTATCGACGGATTGTTCAACATCAGCAACGCGCTGTGCGGATACAATCCTAACCGTCTGTTCACAGCCAGCCTCTTCCTCGGCCCGGGCTTGACCTTCGCCAAGACTTATCTGGTAGAGGCTCCGCAGGCCGTATTGGATGCCGAGGCGGTTGCAGGCGCACCGGGTAAACCCGTTGCGAAGAACTCTGAGCAGAAGGGCGACATGAAAGCCCTGATTACGGGTGCCGTTGGTTTGATTGGTTCGTTCAACGTAAGCGACCACTGGGATGTCAACGTTGAGGTTCGCGGTGACATTTCTCCCTCTATCTTCGGAAAGAAGGGTGCTGAGACCGACGGTGCCGTTGCGGCTTTGGTAGGCGCTTCTTACTACTTCGGTAAGGGCAAGAACTTCACTAAGGCTCACACACAGGATGAGATTGATGCCCTCAACGAAGAGATTAACCGCTATCGTCAGGCTTTGGCCGACACGGAAGCCGAGAACAACAAGCTGCGCAACCAGCCTGCTAAGGTAGAGTACCGCACAGAGGTGAAAGAGGTTGTCGTAGCCGGCAAGACCGCATTCTTCTTCACGATTGGCAAGGCCAACATCACAAGCAAGGATAAGGTCAACGTCAAGATGGTTGCCGACGTGATGAAGGCTAACACGAACAAGAAGTACAAAGTGGCAGGTTACTGCGACAAGGCTACCGGCAGTGCAAAACTCAACCAGAGACTCTCGGAGAAACGTGCCAAAGCCATTGCTGACGCATTGGTTGCCGAAGGCGTGAGCGAAAGCCAGTTTGAGGTTATCGGCTGCGGCGGTACGGACAACATGTTCGGATCTAACAGCTTGAACCGCGTGGTTATCGTAGAAGCTGAATAATCAATTTTAGCTCATACCGCGTTCCCTGTCCGCAAGGACAGAGGAACTCCCCTGGAGGGGCAGTGAAACGGAAAGGTTTCACTGCCCCTCTCCTTTCCCCGCCAAGGTCATTTTGGGCACGTCCCGTCAAAAACCCTTGACGGAAGCGCAAGGATACGGACAATTATGAGTAAGTTTGCAAAACTTTATACACTAAAAAGAGAAAGAATGAAGCATCTATCGATACCTGCCGTGGCAATGGTCTGCGCCCTGACAGCCGCCTTGAGTGCCTGCCACCAATCCCAGAACCGGTTTACCTTGCACGGCGAGCTGAGTAACCTCGAAGGCAAGGAGGTCTACCTGTTTGGCAAATATGCCCCCAACGACCGTATCGACACCATCCAAGTGACGGACGGGAGGTTTAGCTACCAAGCGGAGATAGACACCCTGACGCAGCTGACCTTGCTGTTCGACCAAGACCGGACGTTGCCCCTCTTCGTGGAGAAACAGTGGGAGGTGAACGTGAAAGGCGACGCACGGCAACCCGACCTCATAAAGGTGACGGGAGGAGAGGCCAACGAAGAGCTTAACCAGTTCAAGCAACTGTTGGCACAACGGAACGACACCCTCCCCGAGTGCGCCGTGGCGGACAGCTTCATCACCCACCACCCCTTCTCGCAAGTGAGCGTCTACCTGTTGAACCGCTACTTCATCAGCCAGCCTCAACCCGACCACCAGCGCATACGCGAACTGATAAAAGGGATGGGAGGCATCCTGCACGACCATCCGCTGGTAGCCCGGATGGAGAAACAGATGGAGAAGGCGTTCGCAGCCGACACGGGTCGCTACGTCTCCAACTTCCGCATGAAACGGCCGGGCAAAGAGGACATCAACTCCTACAACTACCGCGAGAAGGTGATGACCATCCTCTTCTGGGCGACGTGGGACAAGCAGAGCATGGCGTTGCGCGATTCACTGACCGCCATGCAGAAGAAGTTGAAGAAGGAGGATGCCATCCTCATCGAATACTCCCTCGACACGGACAAGTCCGCATGGAAAGCGGCCGCCGAGAGCGATACCCTCTACGCCATGCAGGTCTTCGACGGCAACGGATGGAACGGCAATAGCGTGAAACTGTTCAACATCGAGGATGTGCCCACCATCGTCGTCCTCTCCGCCCAGCGACGCATCGCCCTGCGCACCACGGACATGGAAGCCGTGCGCCAGAAGGTGAAAGAGCTCATTCTGGCAGAGAAGAACCGGAAGAAGAAACTTAAACACTGATCACCATGTTGGTAAAGCTATTCGCAGCGGCCGTGCAAGGCATCGACGCAACGATTGTGACCATAGAGACAAACAGTTCGCGGGGCATCAAGTTTTTCTTGGTGGGACTGCCGGACGCAACGGTGAAGGAGAGTCACGAACGCATCCTCTCCGCCTTGCAGGTGAACGGCTACAAGTTCCCCACCTGTCAGATTGTGGTGAACATGGCTCCCGCAGACATTCGCAAGGAGGGATCTGCCTACGACCTGCCTTTGGCGGTAAGCATCCTTGCGGCCACGAGTGTCGTGTCGGACCAGAAGTTGGGCGACTACCTGTTGATGGGCGAACTGAGCTTAGACGGCAGCCTGCAACCCATCAAGGGAGCCTTGCCGATAGCCATCAAGGCCCGGGAAGCCGGATTCAAAGGATTTATCCTCCCCAAGCAGAACGCCAAAGAGGCAGCCATCGTGAACAACCTGAGCGTCTATGGCGTGGAGAATATCCGTGAAGTGGTAGAGTTCATGAACAATGAACGCACGCTGGAACCCACCATCGTGAACACCCGCGAGGAGTTCCGTTCCAAGCAAGAGACGTTTGAGTTCGACTTTGCCGACGTGAAGGGACAAGAGAACGTGAAGCGTGCCCTGGAGGTGGCTGCCGCCGGCGGCCACAATGTGGTGATGATTGGCCCTCCGGGAAGCGGCAAGTCGATGATGGCGAAACGGCTGCCCTCCATTCTGCCTCCCCTTACGTTAGCCGAAAGTCTGGAAACGACAAAGATACACTCCGTAGCCGGCAAATTGGGAGCGGACAGTACCTTGATAGCGCATCGACCCTTCCGTACGCCCCACCACTCCACCTCCGCCATCGCATTGGTAGGAGGCGGTGCCAATCCGCAACCGGGAGAGATTAGTCTGGCACACAACGGCGTGCTCTTTGCGGACGAGTTACCCGAGTTCAACCGCGGCGTGCTGGAGATGCTGCGCCAACCCATGGAAGACCGCGTCATCACCGTGTCGCGGGTGAAGTACACCGTACACTACCCAGCCAGTTTCATGCTCGTGGCATCGATGAACCCTTGTCCTTGCGGATACTACAACCACCCTACCCGTCCATGTACCTGCAATCCCGGACAGGTGCAGCGTTATCTGAACAAAATATCGGGTCCGTTGCTCGACCGCATCGACATCCAAGTGGAGATAACGCCCGTACCCTTCGAGAAGCTCACCGCCACGCAACAGGGCGAGACAAGCGCGCAAATCCGTGAGCGCGTCATCCGTGCCCGCAACCTGCAAGCGGAGCGTTACAAAGACCATCCGGGCATTCACTGCAACGCGCAAATGACCTCGTCCATGCTCCATAAGTATGCAATGCCGGATGCCAAAGGGCTCAACCTCTTGCAGACCGCCATGACACGGCTCAACCTCTCCGCCCGCGCCTACGACCGCATCCTGAAGGTGTCGCGCACCATTGCGGACCTCGAAGGGTCTGACACCATCCAGCCCCAGCACTTAGCCGAAGCCATCGGTTACCGCAGCTTAGACCGTGAGAACTGGGCAGGATAAAGGGAACAAGGAAAATAAGGATGTCCGAAGGGAAGAATGGCGTACCGTTGGCGTATTCCATAGATTTTTGCTAAGTTTGCACGAAATTACCGACAAGTGGCGAAAATCAATCCGGGAAGAACAACCGTTCCGCCTGAAGCGCCCGTCCGTAATGCATACAAACAGGACGAAACAATAAAACAAATAATAGAATCTGATGGAAAAGAAATTCAAAAGAACAACCGTCACATCCGCGCTGCCCTACGCCAACGGACCGGTACACATCGGTCACTTGGCAGGTGTCTATGTGCCGGCGGACATTTACGTGCGCTACTTGCGCCTGAAGAAAGAAGATGTGCTCTTCATCGGAGGTTCCGATGAGCATGGCGTGCCTATCACCATCCGTGCCCGCAAGGAGGGTGTCACCCCGCAGGACATCGTGGACCGCTACCATACGCTGATAAAGGAGTCGTTCAAGGAGTTCGGCATCTCGTTTGATGTCTACTCGCGTACCACTTCGGAGACGCACCATAAGTTGGCCTCCGACTTCTTCCGCACGCTCTATGACAAAGGAGAATTCATCGAGAAGACCTCGATGCAATACTACGACGAGGAGGCAAAGACCTTCCTTGCCGACCGCTACATCGTGGGCGAATGTCCCCACTGCCACAACGAGCGCGCCTATGGCGACCAGTGCGAGAAGTGCGGCGCTACCCTCTCCCCCACCGAACTGATTAACCCGAAGAGCGCCATCAGCGGCAGCAAGCTGGAGATGCGCGAAACCAAACATTGGTACTTGCCGTTGGACAAACACGAACCTTGGCTGCGCAAATGGATATTGGAGGAGCACAAAGAGTGGCGTCCCAACGTGTACGGGCAGTGCAAGAGCTGGCTCGACATGGGACTGCAACCCCGTGCCGTGAGCCGCGACCTCGACTGGGGTATCCCTCTCCCCTTGGAAGGGACGGAAGGCAAAGTGCTCTACGTGTGGTTCGATGCCCCTATCGGCTATATCTCCAATACCAAGGAGTTGTTGCCCAACAGTTGGGAGAAGTGGTGGAAAGACCCCGAGACACGACTGATTCACTTCATCGGGAAGGACAACATCGTGTTCCACTGCATCGTGTTCCCCAGCATGCTGAAAGCGGAAGGCAGCTACATCCTGCCGGACAATGTGCCTGCCAATGAGTTCCTCAACCTGGAGGGAGACAAGATTTCCACCTCACGCAACTGGGCGGTGTGGCTGCACGAATACCTTGCGGACTTCCCCGGCAAGCAGGATGTGTTGCGCTACGTGCTCACAGCCAACGCACCGGAGACGAAGGACAACGACTTCACGTGGAAGGACTTCCAGGCTCGCAACAACAATGAGTTGGTGGCTATCTACGGCAACTTCGTGAACCGTGCCATGGTGCTGACGCAGAAGTATTTCGACGGCAAAGTACCTGCTTGCGGCGAGCTGACGGACTACGACAAAGAGACCTTGAAGGAGTTTGCCGACGTGAAGGCGGAGGTGGAGAAACTGCTGGATGTCTTCAAGTTCCGCGACGCGCAGAAAGAGGCGATGAACCTGGCACGCATCGGCAACAAATACTTGGCGGACACAGAGCCTTGGAAGCTGGCAAAGACCGACATGGCCCGCGTAGCCTCCATCCTGAACATCTCCTTGCAACTGGTGGCCAACCTCGCCATCGCCTTTGAGCCGTTCCTGCCCTTCAGTTCCGAGAAACTGCGCAAGATGCTGAACATGGAAGCCTTCGATTGGGAGTGCCTGGGACATACCGACCTGTTGAAAGAGGGACATCAACTGAACAAACCCGAATTGTTGTTCGAAAAGATAGAGGACGCGACCATCGAAGCACAGGTGGAGAAACTCCTCGCCACCAAGCGTGCCAACGAAGAGGCTAACTACAAGGCCAATCCGGTGAAGCCTGTCATCGGCTACGAGGACTTCGAGAAGTTGGATATCCGTGTGGGCACCGTCTTGGAGTGCGAACAAGTGCCCAAGATGAAGAAGCTGCTGAAGTTCAAGATTGCCGACGGGTTGGAGAACCGTACCATCGTGAGCGGCATCGCACAGCACTACAAACCGGAAGAGCTGGTAGGCAAACAGGTTCTCTTCATCGCCAACCTCGCCCCGCGCCAATTCAAGAACGGGTTAGTGAGCGAAGGCATGATTCTGAGTGCCGAGAACTATGACGGCAAGCTGGCTGTCACCACCCTGCTCAGCGAAGTGAAGCCCGGCAGCGAAGTGAAGTAAGAAAAGGATGGGAGAAGCGTCGCTTAAAGAGAAGACGGCAAAAGGTCTCTTCTGGGGAGGTGTCAGCAATGGGCTACAACAGATGCTGAGTTTAGTATTCGGCATTATCCTTGCGCGCACCCTCTCTCAGGAAGACTATGGCATGTTCACCATGCTGCTAATCTTTACCACCATGGCCAACCTGTTGTTGGACAGCGGCTTCACCACCGCCCTCATCAATAAGAAGGAGACCACGGACAGGGACTACAACGCCGTGTTCTGGTTTAGCTGCGCCATGGGCGCAGGGCTCTACCTGCTGCTCTTCCTTGCCGCTCCCTACATCACACGCTGGTTGGGTGTCCCCCAACTGACCACGCCCGCCCGCTTCCTCTTCCTTTGGTTTCTCTTCTGCAGCACCGGCACGGTACACAACGCCATACTGGTGAAGCGGCTGATGCTGAAGGAAAAGGCGAAAATAGAGATTACCGCCTTTCTGGTTGGTGGCATTACCGCCATAGTGATGGCTTTCAACGGCATGGCCTACTGGAGTCTGTTCGTGCAGATGGTGCTGCAAGGCTTCGTGGCCACGCTGCTACGCTGGCATTTCTCCCCTTGGAAACCAAGGCTGACATTCAGCGTCGCGCCCTTGAAAACCTTCTTCCCTTTCAGCGTGAAGCTACTGATAACGGGACTATTCAATGCCCTGAACGCCCACATTCTGGGACCGCTGATAGGCAAATACTACTCACCAGCCGAGGCAGGACGTTACGGACAAGGCTATAAATGGGGATACATGACCTATTCGGTCGTATGGGGGATGATACACAACGTGTCGCAACCCGTGTTGGCACAACTGGCGGGAGACCCTGCCCGACAAGTGCCCGCTTTCCGCAAGCTGCTGCGCTTCGTCTCGTTCATCGTATTCCCCGGCCTGTTGGGACTGGCCTTCGTGTCGCAGGAGTTCATCACCATCACCGTCACGGACAAATGGGCGGAGAGCGTGCCCTACATGCAGCTGTTCTGCATCTGGGGAGCCATCACGCCACTGAACAACCTCTGCGCCAACGCCCTCATCAGCCACGGACAGTCCGGCAAATACATGGGTGCTACCATCGCTTTGGACATCGTGCAGTTGGCGGTCATCATCCTGGCACACCCCTACGGACTCATACAGATGGTACGAATCTACGTCTGCGTCAATCTGCTGTGGTTCTTCGTGTGGTACCTGCTCCTACACCGCTATGTACCGGTAGGATTTCTCCGGTTGATGGGCGACATCCTCCCTTTCCTCGCCGTCGCCCTGCTGGGCATCGGCGTGAGTTGGCTACTGACATCGGACATCGACAATCTCTATCTCCGCTTCATACTGAAGATTGTCATTACGGCCGCCATCTACGTGGGTGTGCTCTACCTCTGCCACGCCGTGGTGTTGCAAGAGAGCCTACAGTTTCTGAAGAAACAATTCAAACGATAGCCCCTCCCCATGCAGCAATCCAAAGGACATATCACATTGGTTCCGGTTGGCGGAATGGCCAACCGCCTATGGAGCATCGCCTCGGGAGTTGCCTTGGCGGACTATTGTCATGCCCCCTTGCGCATCTACTGGTTCAGGGACGGAGGACTGAACTGTCGCTTCGGCCAACTGTTTCAACCCCTCGTCCATGAAGGCGTAACCCTTAGGGAGGCAAGTATCAAAGAGATAATCTATGACCGACCGCGCCGAAAGAACTTCCGGTTGCCCACCCTGTGGCAATGCGTAGCCTTCAACCGCAGGATGTACGAGGACGACAGCCGACTGCTGATAGACAATCACTTCGACTTTCCGCAGTGGGTGAGCGACCGTCGATGTTACATAGCCAGTTACCGCAGGTTCTTCCCTTATCCAGTGGATACCTGTAGACAACTCTTCAAGCCTACGGAGCCTTTGCAACAGCGCATTGACGAGGTGACCGCTGCCTTCACGCCACAGACCATCGGCATCCACCTGCGCCGCACCGACCACATCTTCTCCTTGGAAGAGAGTCCGCTCAGTCTGTTCGAGCGGACTATTGAAGAGGAGATAGCACGCAACGACTCCGTCAACTTCTATCTGGCCACGGACTCCGAAGAGGAGAAGCGTCACCTGAAGCGACGCTATGGCGACCGCATCCTCACCTACGACTGTCCGCTCACGCGCGGGTCGCTGCAAGGGATGCAGGCGGCGGTGGTGGAGCTATGGGCGTTGTCGCGTACCCGTGAGATTATCGGTTCACACCGCAGCACCTACTCACAACTGGCGGCTGAACTGAACAACATACCTTGTCACATGTTACGTAAAAGTCAACAGCCATGATTACGCTTGCCCCCAAAGACCTGTGTTGCGGATGTACCGCCTGCGCCGCGGTTTGTCCGCATCACTGCATCCTTCTGACGAAGGACGACGAAGGATTTCTCTATCCGCACATCAACCACGACCTGTGTGTCAGTTGCGGACGTTGCGAAGAGGTCTGTCCAGCCATCCGCCCGCAAGAGCTGCGCGAACCTGTGGACAGTTACGCCGCCGTACATACTGATGCCGCCATACGTCAAAAGAGTTCGTCGGGCGGCCTCTTCACGGCCTTGGCGGAAGAGACCATCGCCCAAGGGGGCGTGGTGTTCGGTGCCCGCTTCGACGAGCATTTCCGCCTGGTACACAACTATGCCGATTCAGCGGAAGGGCTGGACGCTTTCCGCAGGTCGAAATATGTGCAGAGCGAGATGGGGGACAACTTCCGCAAGGCAAAGGAGTTCCTGCGGGAGGGACGGAAAGTGCTCTTCTGTGGAACAGGATGCCAAGTGGCAGGGCTGAAAGCCTACCTGGGCAAGTCCTATGAGAACCTGCTGACCTTGGACATCCTCTGCCACGGTGTCGCCAGTCCGGCCGTGTGGAAGAGTTACCTGCAACAATGCGTGGTGCAGACGAACGAGAAGATGGAGAATCTGCAAAGCGTAAGTTTCCGCGACAAACGCAACGGATGGAAAGCCTACGGGTTCCAGCTTCAGTTCACGGACAAAGAGGTCTTTTCGAGCCAGGCCGACAACCACTATATGAAGGGTTACTTCGCCAACCTCTACTTGCGTCCCTCGTGCCACCACTGTCCGTTCCGCCATTTCAGTTGCGGCAGCGACCTCACCACGGGCGACTGTTGGGGCATCGAGCAACATCCTCTGATGGCTGAGTGCGGCGACGACAAGGGAATGAACCTGGTCTTTGTGCACACCGCCAAAGGAGCTTTGGGACTGGAACGGGCGACGGGGAAGCTCCACATCGTCCCCGTGCACTATCATGCGTTGGTGAAGAAAAACCCCGCTATCCTGCATTGTGCCGTGCCGCATCCGCAGCGGGCGGCATTCTTCCAACGTTGGCGCACCGGGGAGTCATTGATTAGCCTGATAGACCTCTACACCCGCCCGTCCGCCTATAAACGAACCGAGACATTCTTCACCCCATTGCTAAAGGCTTTGGGCATTAAAGGATTTACCAACCGATTCAGAAAATGAACATAGGGATACTCACACTGCCACTGCACTGCAACTACGGAGGAATCCTGCAAGCCTACGCCTTGCAGGAGTTTCTGAAACGGGAAGGTCACGAGGTGGCTCTCCTCAACCGCCAACGCAACGCCACGGACGTGAACATCGGGTCGCGCCTCTTCAACTTCCTCAACCAAGAGGTGATGCATCGCAACGTGCAACGGTTTATCCGCTCGCATATGCAGCTGACCAAAGCACTCCAGTCCGAAGAGGCCATACGGGAAGCCGCCACCGGATTGGATGCCGTGATTGTGGGCAGCGACCAAGTATGGAGGTTGGGTATGATCAAAGGGGTGGAGCGCAATTATTTCCTCGACTTCGTGGAGTCACCTTGCCGCCGCATCGCCTATGCCGCCTCTTTTGGTATCGAGCACTGGGAAGGGACGGAGGCTCTCACTCAAGAACTGGCCGCTTGCTTGAAACGTTTCGATGCCCTCTCCGTGCGCGAGCAGGACGGTGTCAGACTTTGCAAGGAGGTATTCGGCGTGGAAGCCCAACAGGTTTCGGACCCCACGTTGCTCTTTGACCACACCTTCTATGAGGGTTTGATAGAGAATCCTCGCAAGACCGCCACGCCTACCCTATTCTATTATCTGTTAGGAAACAAACGGCAGTCACTCCCGCTGGTTGAGGGGTTAGCCGAGCGACTTTGGTTAAAACCGCAAACCGTGAACGCCGACTTCGAGGTGCGTGTCGGCAAATTCAACTTTACCCATTTCCCCACGCCAGATTGCTGGATAGAAGCGATTCGCCACGCTTCGTTCATCGTGACCGATTCCTTTCATGGGACAGTGTTCGCCCTTTTGTTCAACAAGCCCTTCGTGGTGTTGGAGAACCAGTCCGGCGGCATCTCGCGCATCCATACCCTGCTGGGGCATTACGGTCTGTCGGACCGACTGGTCAGTGCCGCAAAGCTGAAAAGCATGACGGCCGACCAGTTGCTACACGGCATTCCTTATCCCCATGTGAATCCCGTCATTGAAGCAGACCGTTCGGCTACAGCTGGTTTCCTGCGTCAAGCGTTGAAGTGATACCCTTTCAACGGCACCGACTTCATTGGATTTGCTTGTATTTGCATCTCATATTCGCAAAGAAAAAGAAGATAGCGCAAATCCTTTCATGAAAGGATTTCTCTCCAACGTCTACCTTCGCCGACTTCTGGGGAATCCGCCTCGTAGCCTTGGATTTCGATGACGACAAGGGTGTGGGCTTGGTGCTGGTCAACACCCCGGAAGGCAATGACTGTTTCCGTCGTCTGGACATCACGCTAAAATGACCTCTGGACATTTTGCTGTGCCGGAATAAAGTTATATCTTTGCAGTTGAAGCGACCGTATTACCAAAACGAGAACGAGAATGAAATACCTTGACCCGAAAGCCGACCTGACCTTCAAGAAGATATTCGGCAACCACCCGGACCTGCTGATAAGCCTGCTCAACGCCCTGCTGCCGCTTGGCGACGACGAGCAGATACGCGAGATAGAGTACCTTCATCCGGAACTGGTGCCCGAACTCTACCTCCACAAGAACTCCATCGTGGACGTGCTGTGCAAGGATGTCGGCGGCAGGACGTTCTGCGTGGAGATGCAGATGGAGTGGAGCAACGCGTTCAAGCAGCGCGTGCTGTTCAACGCCTCCAAGCTGTACGTCTCCCAGGCGATGCAGAAGGGTAAGTACAGCGAGCTTCGCCCCGTGTACTCCCTCAACCTGGTGAACGACATCTTCGAGCCGGGCATGCCCGAATTCATCCACAACTACCGTATCGTGCACGACAAGGACAGCGACAAGGTCATCGAGGGTCTGCACTTCACCTTCATCGAGCTGCCCAAGTTCACGCCCCACAGCGTCACGGAGAAGCGCATGGCGGTTCTCTGGCTGCGCTTCCTCACGGAGATTGGCGGCAACACGACGGAAGCCCCCGCCGACCTGCTCGGCGACCCTGCCATCAGCAAAGCCCTCGAAGAATTGCGCGTGTCCGCCTTCTCTGACAAGGAACTGCTCGCCTACGACAAGTTTTGGGACAGCGTGCGTGTGGAGAAGACACTACAGTCCGACAGCTTTGAGGAAGGCCTTGAGGAGGGTCTTGCGAAAGGGCGTGAAGAGGGAATGCAGAAAGGTCTTGCGAAGGGCCGTGAAGAGGGACTGGAAGAAGGTCGTGCGGAAGGGATAGAACAACGCAATGTTGAGATTGCGAGAAAAATGCTCTCGGCAGGTATGGCCGTTGATGTCGTTATGGCAATGACCGGCTTGTCGGAGGAGGCTATCCAAAAACTATGGTGATAAACGCTGAAATCTGAGAAGATTGGAAGGAGGCAATGCAAGTACTGATGAAAGTACTTACGATGGCTCACGTAAGTACTTACGTTGGCCGATGAAAGTACTTACGTTGGCATGTGTAAGTACTTACGTTATCCGGGCGATGTGGACGGGTGACTATGACTGAATTTACTTTACACTTATAGTGTTATTTTACTAAGATGCTTCA
>CAVJRQ010000008.1:0-12076 GCA_963652075.1 Acutalibacteraceae bacterium | reverse complement strand
TACGTACGGTGCAATGAGAGGTGCTAGGGGAGCAATCCCCTACATCTACTCTATTTTGGTACGGTTTGTCTTCGGCTTAAGCCTCGGCCAGTTTGCCGTCAGAGCCCAGCACGTTCACAATCTTGTGGATGTAGAGCTTCTTCATGTTATCGCGAGCCGGTCCCAAGTACTTGCGCGGGTCAAACTCGGCAGGCTTCTCTGCCATCACCTTGCGGATGGCGGCGGTCATGGCCAAGCGGCTGTCGGAGTCGATGTTGATCTTGCAAACAGCGGATTTGGCAGCTTTGCGCAGCTCGTCCTCGGGGATGCCGATGGCATCTTTCAGCGCGCCGCCATACTTGTTGATGGTCTCAACCTCTTCCTGGGGGACGGAAGATGAGCCGTGGAGCACGATGGGGAATCCGGGGAGCTCTTTCTCTACGCCTTCGAGCACGTCGAACGCCAAGGGAGGCGGAACCAAGCGGCCGTTAGCGTCGCGCGTGCACTGCTCGGGTTTGAACTTGTTGGCTCCGTGGGAAGTGCCGATGGAGATGGCCAAGCTGTCGCAACCGGTCTTTGTCACGAAGTCAACCACCTCTTCGGGTCTCGTGTAGGTGTGGTGCTCGGCGCAAACCTCATCCTCAACGCCTGCCAGCACGCCGAGCTCGCCTTCAACGGTCACGTCGAACTGATGCGCGTATTCAACAACCTTCTTTGTCAGAGCCACGTTCTCGTCGTAGGGGAGGTGAGAACCGTCAATCATTACGGAAGAGAAGCCGAGGTCGATGCAGGACTTGCAGAGCTCGAAAGAATCTCCGTGGTCCAAGTGGAGCACGATTTCGGGATGAGCGCATCCCAGCTCTTTGGCGTAAGCCACGGCACCTTCGGCCATGTAGCGCAGCAAAGTCTGGTTCGCGTAGTTGCGCGCACCTTTGGATACCTGAAGGATGACAGGGGATTTCGTCTCTACGGCTGCCTGAATGATAGCCTGCAACTGTTCCATGTTGTTGAAGTTGAATGCGGGAATGGCGTAGCCGCCCTTCACTGCCTTGGCGAACATAGCTCTTGTGTTCACCAGGCCTAATTCCTTATAATTTACCATCTTTTTATTTATTATATAGAGTAATATAAAAGTTTCTTGCCCGTTAAAAACGTCACAAAGCTAACGATAATTGCCGGGATAACGACAAATACGGGGCGGAAAAATCAGACGACGCGTCATTTTTCTTCATTTCGCCCGTCAAATGGTCCGTTGTTGTCACCATATTGCAAAGTATAGTTACCAAAAGAGGCTCTCTTCGGATTCCGCTCCGGTTTATTCACTTTGTCGGAATAATTTTAAGGAAAAACTTTGCCGTTTCTCGTAAAGTGTGTACCTTTGCTGCCCAAAACAGACCATTACACAGTTGTATTGTTACCAGCAATAAACCAAAAGAATAACAAATTAAAAACAAATAAAGGCAATGAAAAAAGGTTTACATCCTGAGAATTACCGTCCGGTAGTGTTCAAAGATATGTCCAACGGCGACATGTTCCTGTCACGTTCTACTTGCAACACAAAGGATACCATCGAATTTGAAGGCGAGACTTACCCGGTGGTAAAGCTCGAAATCTCAAGTTCTTCTCACCCGTTCTACACAGGCAAGTCCAAGTTGGTGGATACCGCAGGACGTGTTGATAAGTTCATGAGCCGCTACGGTAACGCCAGAAAGAAATAATCAGCTCCGTACCGTACGTCTGAAATCAGTACAGAGAGAAGTCCGAACGAACCTTTTACGGGTGCGTTCGGACTTCTCTCTGTTAGTATGTGGAAATAGGGGTCAGTCCCGAAACCGGGTGGTAATTTCGGTAAGGCTCAATTAAGGTGTCTACCGTTTCAGTAAACGAAGGGAGAAAGTGCATGGGAATTCAGGGAGAGTCGCCGTACGACATTAGGTCCTATAGTCGTACGTCATGAGGGTCAGTAAACGTACGACATGAGGTGTTATAGTCGTACGACGTTAGGGTGCATGGTCGTACGACATTCGGACACCCTTCCCGGACGAACGGACTTTGGTTAACGGCTGGTTAACGGTTGGTTAACGGTCAGTAAACAGAGTAATCGCCACGGAACATCCCCTCGCTCCATCGGTAGCGGATGGGCTCTTTGCGGAGGTAAGCCTTCAGTCGGGCGGCACTCTCACGACCCATGTAGTCCGGGGTGGTGTAGGTGGCGGTCAGCGTGAGGTCGTCGGCGGAGAGACCGAAGCGTAGGAAGGTGATGTCCGCCTCTTTGCGCAGTGCGGATAGCGTATCGGCAGCCGGACTGTCGGCAACAAGGCTGTCGGTTGGCAAGTAGAACTCGTCCGCGGACGGGGACTGGAAGTAGTCCGTCGGTGGGAGGGGCTGCCAGTCGGTAGTGAAGAACGCCACGCTGCTGTCGGCGGCTGGAGTGGCGATGGTGCGTACGACACAGACGATGCGGGTGGAGTCGTTGATGGGGAGCAGTTTCATCTCCACGGTGCACTGCTGTGTCTCCTGCAGCAAGAGGTAGTCGGCGGTCAGCTTCTTCAGTTCCGAACTCAGGTTGAACCGGTTGGTCACCTCGGCTTTCATGCCGCTGGCGAGGAAGTCCACGCAATCCTCCCGGTTTATCTTGGTGAGTACGCGTGACAGCGAATCGGGCATCTGGATGAAGACGCTCTTCATCTCCTGCGCCTCGATGAGGCTGACGGCCATGAGGCAACATATGGAAGAAAGAATCAACTTTTTCATGTTCATTACGTTGTTATATAAATAGGTTAAGTATCGTTCACGGGCGTTTCACCCCGATTTGTCTTATCATGATTCTGGGAACGGGCGGCTTATCTCGACCCCAGATAGAGGAAGAGCATGCCGATGAGCACCAGCAGCAGGTCTACTACCTTGCTCCGCAGATTCTTCTCGTGGAAGAACATCGCGCCGCAGAGGAACGACACCACCACGCTGCCGCGGCGAATCATGGAGACGATGGAAATCATCGCTCCGTCGAGGCTCAGGGCGTAGAAGTAGACAAAGTCAGCGGCGGAGAGGAAGATGGAGATGAGGATGATGCACCAGTCCCAACGGAACGGTGTCGTCTCCTTGCGCTTGGGAAACCACAGGAGCATCAGCACCGCTCCCATCATGAAGAGCTGGTAGATGTTGTACCACGACTGCACCACCATGCGGTCCAGCCCGATGCCGCCCTCGGCGACGGGAGCCATGAGGTATTTGTCGTAGAGGCCGCTCACCGCGCCAAGCAGCGAGGCGAGCACCACGAAGTAGATGTATTTGTCGTGCTTGAAGTCGATGCCTTCCTTCTTGCCCGAACGGCTCAGCATGAGGAACGAGACAACCGCCAGCATCACGCCGATCCATTGGTAGAGGTTCAGCCTCTCGCCAAAGATGAGCAGCGCGCCCACCAGCACCATGACGGGGCGTGTGGCGTTGATAGGCCCGACGATGGTAAGCGGCAAGTGCTTCATGCCGAAGTAACCGAACACCCACGACGAGAGCACGATGAGTGACTTGAGCAGAACGTATTTATGGGTCTCCCAACCGACCGTAGGCACGTAGAACAACGTCCCTCGCAACAGACTGTCGTCGCCCAGCGAACCGCAGATGAAGGGCAGAAAGATGAGACTGGAGAAGAGGGTGTTGAGGAACAGGACCGGGATGACGGCGTTGCCGCTGAGTGACTTCTTCTTGAAAGCGTCGTAGAACCCCAGCAGTGCCGCGGAGAGGAAAGCTAATACCAACCACATAATCGACTCGAATGTATTTAAAGTGGTGCAAAAGTACGGAAATTTTCGGTTGGCGAGCATACGATGCAGTGAAAAACAATCCGCTATTTATATGGATTCTTAATTTCTTTTTCTATCTTTACAAGTTGAAATGACAGGTTACTGCGCATGAAATTGCAGTATGCTGACATTCAGTGTCTTGCCCCATTCGTGCGGACGATGGTCGCGGACCGCTATGCTTCATGACGCAAACGGCGGTCTTCCGGAGGCGAGGCATCAGAGACAAGAAAAAGAAAAAAGAATAAAATAAAATGAGTTACAAATGGAATTACCAACCTCCTACACACGAACAAACAGAGGCGGCTAAAGAGCTTTCGAAGGGAATCGGCATCAGCCCCGTTCTGTGTAAGCTGCTCATAGAACGAGGCATCCATACCGCAGCGGAAGCCAAGCGCTTTTTCCGTCCTCAGCTGCACGAACTGCATGACCCGTTCCTGATGAACGACATGGACGTGGCTGTGGACCGGCTGAACGCCGCCATGGGACGGAAGGAGCGGATTATGATTTACGGTGATTACGACGTGGACGGAACTACGGCGGTGGCATTGGTTTACAAGTTTCTGCAACAGTTCTACTCCAACATCGACTACTACATCCCCGACCGTTACAACGAGGGGTACGGGGTCTCCTTCAAGGGGGTGGACTATGCCCACGAGACGGGAGTGAAGCTGATTATCGTGCTCGACTGCGGCATCAAGGCCGTGGAGGAGATTGCATACGCAAAGGAGAAAGGGATAGATTTTATCATCTGCGACCATCATGTGCCCGATGAGGTGTTGCCTCCAGCGGTGGCGATTCTCAATCCCAAGCGGGCGGATTCGACGTATCCCTATTCGCACCTGTCGGGTTGCGGTGTGGGTTTCAAGCTGATGCAGGCTTTCGCGCAAAGCAACGGCATCGAGTTCGCTCAGCTGACCCATCTGCTCGACTTGGTGGCTGTGAGCATCGCTTCGGACATCGTCCCCATCATGGGCGAGAACCGCATACTGGCGTATCACGGACTGAAGCAGCTCAACTCCAACCCGAGCATCGGGCTGAAAGCCATCATCGACGTTTGCGGATTGGCGGACAAGGAGATTACCGTGAGCGACATCGTCTTCAAGATAGGGCCGCGCATCAACGCGTCAGGCCGTATACAGAACGGAAAGGAGGCGGTGGACCTGCTCATCGAGAAGGAGTTCTCGTCGGCGCTGGAGAAGAGTAACCAGATAAACCAGTACAACGAGACGCGCAAGGACCTGGACAAGGCCATGACGGACGAGGCGAACAAGATTGTGGACAAGCTGGAAGGTCTGTCCGACCGCCGCTCTATCGTCATCTTCAACGAAGACTGGCACAAGGGGGTCATCGGTATCGTGGCTTCCCGGCTGACGGAGATTTACTACCGTCCCGCCGTGGTGCTGACCCGTTCGGATGACTTGGCGACAGGCTCTGCCCGCTCCGTCTCCGGATTCGACGTGTACAAGGCCATCGAGTATTGCCGCGACCTGTTGGAGAACTTTGGCGGTCACACCTACGCCGCCGGCCTGTCCATGAAGGTGGAGAATGTGCCTGTGTTTGCCCGCCGATTCGAGGAGTTCGTGTCGCAACACATCCTGCCCGAACAGACGAGCCCGGTTATCAACATCGACGCGGTGCTCGACTTCAAGGATGTCACCTTCAAGTTCTACAGCGATCTGAAGAAGTTCAACCCCTTCGGGCCGGACAACCACAAGCCCGTGTTCGCCACGTATCACGTCTACGATTACGGGACCAGCAAGGTGGTGGGACGCGAACAGGAGCACATCAAGTTGGAACTGGTGGACAACAAGTCGAACAACGTCATCAACGGCATCGCCTTCGGGCAGAGCTCACAGGCGCGCTACATCAAGACCAAACGCTCGTTCGACATTTGTTACACCATAGAGGAGAATACCCACAAACGGGGTGAGGTACAACTGCAGATTGAAGACATCCGACCTACTGAACAAAGCTAAACCCTTTGTCCATGGCTGACTATAGAGCGATACTGAAGGAGTACTGGGGCTACGACTCGTTCCGTGGCATCCAAGGTGAGATTATCGAGAGTATCGGCCAGGGGCGCGACACGCTCGGACTGATGCCTACGGGAGGCGGCAAGTCCATCACTTTCCAGGTGCCCACGTTGGCACAGGAGGGTCTTTGCCTCGTGATTACCCCGCTGATAGCCCTGATGAAGGACCAAGTGGCCAACTTGCGGCGGCGCGGCATCTTGGCTGCGGCCGTTTATTCCGGAATGACGCGTCAGGAGATTATCGTGGCGCTGGAGAACTGCATCTTCGGCGATTACAAGTTTCTCTACGTCTCGCCGGAGCGGCTGGACACCGAACTCTTTCAGGTGAAGTTGCGTCGCATGAACGTCTGCATGATAGCGGTGGACGAGTCGCACTGCATCTCGCAATGGGGCTACGACTTCCGTCCCGCTTACCTCCATATCGCCAAAATACGCGAACTGCTGCCCGGTGTGCCCGTGTTGGCATTGACGGCGACCGCCACGCCCGAGGTGGTGAAAGACATTCAGCGTCTTCTTGACTTCAAGCAAGAGAACGTCTTCCGCATGAGTTTCGAGCGGAAGAACCTCTCGTACGTGGTGCGGCGCACCGAGAACAAGGAGGGTGAACTCATCCACATCCTCAACAGTACGCCCGGCTCCGCCATCGTCTACACCCGCAACCGTCGGAAGACCAAGGAGATTGCCGACTTGCTGGGCAAGTATGGCATCACGGTGGAGAACTATCATGCCGGACTGAGCAATACGGAGAAGGATGTCCGGCAACGGAAATGGCAAAGCGGAGAGTCGCGCGTGATGGTGGCTACCAACGCCTTCGGTATGGGTATCGACAAGCCCGACGTGCGATTGGTGGTGCACATGGACGTGCCCGATTCGCCCGAAGCCTACTTTCAGGAGGCCGGGCGTGCCGGACGCGACGGGAAGACCGCCTACGCCGTGTTGCTCTATGAACCGCGTGACCGCACGCAGCTGAGTAGGCGCATCCCCGACACCTTCCCCGACAAGGACTTCATCCGGCAAATCTACGAGGAACTGAGCTACTACTACCAACTGGCGATGGGCGACGGGTACGACTGCACCTACGAGTTCAACCTCGAGGAGTTCTGCACCCGCTTCAAGCACTTCCCCGTGCCGACTGACAGCGCGCTGAAGATTCTCAGCCGTGCGGGCTACATCGAGTATACCGACGAGCAGGACAATTCCTCGCGGCTGATGTTCACCATCCGTCGTGACGAACTCTATCAGCTGCACCAACAGTCCGATGAGGCGGATCGCGTGATTCAGGCCGTGCTACGTCGTTACGGGGGCGTGTTCAGCGACTATGTCTATGTGGAGGAGTCCGCCATCGCCAGACAGGCGGGGCTGACCAACGAGCAGGTCTACGAGGTGCTGAAGGCACTGACCCGCGAGCGAATCATCCATTACGTCCCCCATAAGAAGACACCTTACATCACGTATCGCCAACGGCGCGTGGAGAAGGATGAAATAGTGATTCCCCGTTCGGTGTACGAAGACCGTAAAGAGAGTTACGAACGGCGGATAAAGGCGATGGTAGAGTACGCCACCTCGGAGACTTGCTGCCGGAGCCGCATGCTGCTCCGGTACTTCGGCGAGCTGAACGAGCACAACTGCATGCGTTGTGATGTCTGCCTCGGCAAGTATCGTCTCGAAATCCCCGTTGCGGAGTTCCGGGAACTGAGCCAACGGATCTTCACCCTTGTGGCTGACGGCCAAGGTCACGCCGCTGATGAACTCAACGCAATTTATGCCGATAAGGCTAAAATAAATAAAGTCCTCGAACACCTGTTGGCCGAGGACGATATTGTGATGAAAGACGGTTTGCTCTACAAGAGGTAATTATTCCGCTGCGTTTTCAGCGTCTGCCGCAGGCTGTTCAGCATTGTCGGCAGCAGCGGGTGCAGTTGTCTGTGAGGCGTCGAAACCGGGGATTGCCTGAGGATTGGCTTGATTCTCTTTCTGGCTCTCCTCGATGATGACGGAGCTCTTATTGGATGCGTTGGGCAAGGTGTAGGACGAAACGACACTCAGAACCACCATGACGGCAGCGAGAGTCCAAGTCGTCTTCTCCAGTACGTCAGTGGTTTTGCGTACGCCCATAATCTGGTTCGATGAGGAAAATCCTGATGCCAAGCCACCGCCTTTAGAGTTCTGTATCAAGACGATGAAACACATCAAGATGGCTGCAAGTACAATTAATACAAGTAAAACTGAATACATCTTCGTTATTTCGATTTAGTGTTAATAATCAACTTCTCCAAAAATCTTATTTGGTCTGCAAAGTAAGTGTTTTTTTTTGGATATTTCAAACTTAATTTTTTAATTATTTCCAACGCCTTCTCATAGCGTTGCTGTTTGATGTAGATACGGGCCAAAGTTTCAGTGAAGAATCCGTCATCCTCGGTCTCTTCGGGGAGAGGCTCGTCCGTCGGGGTCTCGTCGGGGTAATCCTGAAGGGTATCCGTGGGCTCGGCTTGGTCTGTCGCGTCTTCTTCGTCCGGTATGGCTTCTTCCTTTTTGTTGGCTTGGACTTGTAGGCCAAGTCGGGGGAATCCGCCCTCCGACTTTTCGAGAAAACTGTCTATGAGGCCTTGTCCTCGCATGGGTTTCCCGGCATCCGCCTCTTCCTCCTCGGGCAGTTCTTCTTCGCGCAGCATGTACGAGAGGTAGTCCGACTGTAGGTTCACCGTCTCGGCTTCGGGTTGTTGCTCTTCTGGCACGGTGGCCAGGAAATCGTCAATCAGCTGCAGGGTGCGGTCCAGGCAGGTCTCATCGTCCGCCTGAGCGGTTCTCGTCCGTTTGCTCTGTCGGGTTTGGCTCTGTTTCTCGCCCTCGATGAGGTTAAACAGCTGCTTGCGGTCGGGTATCCAAATGGCGGCCTTGCGGAGCTCGTCGCCAAAGGAAGCGTCGTGGAGCAGATAGAGGTTCTTCAGGTAGAGCAACCGGGCGGTGGCGAAATAGGGATACCGCGCGAGCAGCGTCCGCAGCTCGTAAAGGGTCTCCTTGTCCAGCAGCTCGGGATGTTCAATCCAATGTTGCAGTTTGTCCGTCATCGATTACCAGTTTGCTACCGTAGCGTTGAATATCTGTTCCGTGATGAGTTTGATCATCTCCGTTATCAGCTCGTCCTGTACGGAGCTGAGCTGTAGCGACGAGTCGTAGGTCTGTGTGGCGGAGAACTGCTGCTCGAAGTCTTCCGTATGGTTGGTATTGTTGACGAAGCGCACGTTCACCGTCATCTTCAGTTCCACCTGCGCCGAGTGGCCTTCCGCCGACACGGACTTGTTGTATTGGTCGTAGCCCGTTATCTCTCCGGAGATTTCCAGGTCGCCGCCCCGCTTTACGAACTGCAGGCGTGTCTGTTGCGCATAGAGGTCCTGCAAGGCGGTGTTGAACTGCGGTGCCATCGGTCCGTACTGGTAGAGCGCACGGTTCTCGAAGTTGGAGATGGTGATGGTCTTCACCTTATCATAGTTGATGGACGATCCGTTGAACTTATAGGAGACGCTGCACGACACGCACGCCACGACAAGCAGCGCGAGGCCGAGCCATCGTCTCATGGGTTTACTCCATTCCATATTCTTTGATTTTTCTGTATAAGGTACGTTCGGAAATATTCAGGTCCTTGGCGGCATCGCGTCGTTTGCCGTGATGCTTGGTCAAGGCTTTCAGTATCATCTCTTTCTCCACCTCGTCCAGCGACAGCGTCTCTTCTATCACCGTGTCCTGTATGTCGTCCTCCTCCTTGGGAGCCGTCACGCTGATGGTGGTCGGTTGCGCGTGCGCAGGCTGTTTCACCAACTCCACTTCGTTGGTCGGGTGGGGGTAGTACACCTGTGGCTGAGCGGATGTCAGACCGGTGGCCGGCACGTTGGTTGCGGTGGGCGCGACGGCGATAGGACGGTCGGACATGATGTCGTGTACCAGCTTCTTCAGCTCCGTCACGTCGTTGCGCATGTCGAACAGGATTTTGTAGAGAATCTCCCGTTCGCTCTCGAAACTTTGGCTCTGATGGTTTTCCACCAAGGTGGGGAAGCGCGCGTCCTGCGTCTGCGGGATGTAACTTTCGAGTATGGCAGGGGTGATTTCCCGATTCTTCTCGATGATGGAAATCTGCTCCGTGATGTTCTTCAGTTCGCGGATGTTGCCGGGCCATGGGTAGGCCATCAGCGTCTTCTTCGCCTCTTCGGTCAGTTGGATGGCAGGCATGCGGTATTTCTCGGCAAAGTCCGAAGCGAACTTGCGGAACAACAGCACGATGTCGTCCTTACGCTCGCGCAGGGCCGGAATCTTGATGGGGACGGTATTCAGACGGTAGAACAGGTCCTCGCGGAAGCGTCCCTCGGCAATGGCTTTGGTCAGGTTCACGTTGGTGGCCGCCACGATGCGTACGTTGGTCTTTTCCACCTTCGACGATCCGACCTTGATGAACTCTCCCGTCTCCAGCACACGCAACAGGCGGGCTTGGGTGGAGATGGGCAGCTCGCCTACCTCGTCGAGGAAAATGGTTCCGCCGTTTGCCTCGCCGAAGTAGCCTTTCCGTTCGCCGATGGCTCCGGTGAATGCCCCTTTCTCATGGCCGAAAAGCTCCGAATCGATTGTTCCCTCGGGTATGGCACCGCAGTTCACCGCGATGTACTGTCCATGCTTGCGGCTACTGTTTTGGTGGATGATTTTGGGGAAGTTCTCTTTTCCCACTCCGCTCTCTCCGGTAATCAGTACCGACAAATCCGTCGGCGCCACCTGAATGGCGATGTCTATCGCTCGGTTCAGTCCTTCGGCGTTGCCTATGATGCCGAACTTCAGCTTCACTTGTTGTATCTCCGGTGCTCCCATATAATCGATTGCAATTTGAGAACACAAAAGTAACGCTTTCTTTTCAAACTCTCCCAAAAAGTTAGTGAGATTTAAGAACCTTGTCCGTGCACGGCTTACAACAGACCCAGCAAGCGCAAGACGCTTGGCGTGAGCAGGGCGGTGAAGATGCCGTTCAGCGTGAGGCCCAGGCTGGCGAAAGCCCCGTACTTGCGGCTACGCTCCATGGCGGTGGATGTCCCCACGGCATGCGAAGCCGTTCCCATGGAGAGCCCCTGCGCGATGGGACTGTGTACACGCCCCAAACTGAGCACCTTGAAACCGAACACAGCCCCGAAAAGTCCTACACACACCACCACGGCGGCCGTGAGCGACGGGATGCCGCCTACCGTTTTCGTCACTTCCATGGCGATGGGCGTGGTTACCGACTTGGCCGCCAACGAGATGACGACATCCTGGCTGGCACCGAGCAACTTGGCCGTGAGCACTACCGACACGATGCCTACCACGCAACCCACTAACTGCGAGATGAGGATGGGCATCAGTTGTTTCTTGATGGTTTCCAGCTGCAGGTACAACGGCACGCCCAACGCCACGACGGCGGGCTTGAGCCAAAACTCGATGAGGTGACCGCCCTCGTTGTACGTCTCGTAGCTGATGCCCGTACACTTCAGAAACACGATCAACAGGGCGATGGTCAGAAGGATGGGGTTGAGCAACACGTAGCCCGTCTTCTTCTGCAACCATTTGGACAGGAAGAAGAGGACGAAGGTGAGAGCCAACAGAAAGAATTCATTTTCGAAATAAGCCATGATGCTTGCGTATGTATTGGTGAACCCATCCCGTCACAACCAACACGGCCACCGTGCTGACAACCGTGGCTACCACGATAGGGACGAACTGGGCGGAAATAATGTCGAAATAGAGCATGAGCGCCACGCCGGGAGGCACGAAGAAGAAACCGAGGTTGGCCACAAGGAAGTCGCTGAGTCCCTGTACCCACTCCAGCTTAATCCACTTCAGCTTCAGCAGCAAGGTGAGCGTGAGCATCCCGATGACGCTCGACGGCAACTTGATGCCGGTCAGGTAGATAATCAACTCTCCGATGGCCAGGCAACCGAAGAGGATGGAACATTGTCGTATCATAAAAACAGTTTCTCAAAAAAGAACGCGCAAAGGTATATCCTTTTTCAGAAACATTCCATCGGGTATCGCTCCTCAATTTTTCTATCCGGCGAAATTATTGACATGCGTCAAGGAGATGCCCCGAAAAACGCAAGTACTTACGATGCCCGATGAAAGTACTTACGATGGCTCACGTAAGTACTTACGTTGGCCGATGCAAGTACTTACGATGAACGTTGAACCTGCTTCCACTGACTATGACTGAATTTACTTTACACTTATAGTGTTATTTTACTAAGATGCTTCA
>CAVJRQ010000007.1:2679-37694 GCA_963652075.1 Acutalibacteraceae bacterium | reverse complement strand
ATTTCTTTACTTTTTAAAGTGTTAAAACGGTGTAAAGTAAATCTGTACTAAGTCAGCGTTCCTACGTCCCATTAGTTCTCATTTCGACATAAGCCCGTGAGAAAACAGGATGATTTGCCCGCGAAGCTATTACCGTCTGGCCAACTATCAAAAGTCAGTCAGAAAAGAGTTACGTACATGAAATGTCCAACGCACGTATGTGCGTTTTATGACGAGGTGTACGGGGTGACTGACGGTTTGCAACTAAACGTGTCTATTATTTTATCGTTTTTGTTTGGCGGTTTCAGATAATTCGCCTTATTTTGCGGCAAGGGTTCGGTAGTCTTTGGCTGCGATTCCTCACTATAGGGAGGGGTGTTCTTTGCTCCTCTGGTTTTTATACAAAAACGTATGTCCGATAGGGTTTAGTCAGACAGCGAATAAAAACGTTTTTTGCACATATGGCACAAAGATATTACACAGGCAGCGATGGAGACCCTTATTTGACCTTCTCTGAAGAACCCGGCACGGTGACGGAAGGGCTTATCCTTAACAACATCGGCCGGATGATGGCCATCAATGACGATTCGGAAGGCCGTCCGTGGCTGGAGATAAAGCGGGATGTCATGCGCTTCTACAGCGAGAACGCAAGCCGTATCCTGGAGAGAGCCCATCTGCACGACGCTTTGGTGGAAATATCTGAGGAGGAAGCCGAACGCATCCAGCTCCTCTCCTTCGAAGAATGGCTGGACTGGGAGTTTCAAGATTAGATTAGGCAGAGAAAAATACATTTGCAAGAAGAATATACATAAAAGATAGAAGATATGGAGAATGAAGTATTGAAAGCCATCAAGGAGCGCAGAAGCATCCGCCGTTACAAAGCCGAACAGATTACTGACGACGAACTCGTTACCGTGCTCGAAGCCGGCACGTGGGCTGCCACCGGACACGGCTCGCAGGAGCCCTTCATCGTGGCGGTGCAGAATGCAGAGGCATGCGACCTCCTGCGTCGGATGAACGCCGAAGTGATGGGGACGACCAGCGACCCTTACTACGGAGCGCCCACCATCGTCATCGTACTGGCGCGTGAGGACGACCCCAACAACGTGAAGGATGGGAGCCTTGTCCTCGGCAACATGATGCTTGCCGCCCACTCCATCGGTCTCTCGTCGTGCTGGATTAACCGTGAGGACCTCATGTTCGCCTCTCCCGAAGGTCAGCGGCTGATGAAGGAATGGGGTCTTCCCGAAGGTCTGATGGGAGTTGGAGCTCTCTCTTTGGGCTACGCTTCGGCTCATCCCAAAACGGTGAAACCGCGCAAGGACGACTATTACCGCATCATCAAATAAGAGATTTAACCATTAACGCCCTTTCAGACTTTCTCCACCTAATTGGAGAGTAAATCAAAAACGCGCCACAAATATGAATTATGAATAAGGATAACGGACAGCGTACCTCAACAAACGGGACTGATAAAAAACGTAGACGAGCGAATAGTACGAAGAAAAAAAGGATGACACTCTCTTATGCCGTCAAACCAGCCGACATGAGCGTGAAGGAATGGCAAGTGAGACTGCGTCAACAAGCTGCACTGACTGAACAATTCGCTACCCGTAGCGTTGACGAGAAACTGTTTCCTGGAGAATATGTGGTAAAGAACCCTCGCACATCCAACGAGTACAAAGTAGTGTACCGCGGAGAATTCAGCGAATGGAACTATTGTTCGTGCTTGGATTTCAAGACCTCCAGACTCGGCACATGCAAACACATTGAAGCCGTGAAGAATTACCTGACGAACGATAAAAGGGAGCGTGTGCATTATGAAATTCCGTCCTATACCTCCGTTTACGTTTCGTATCGAGGGGAGAGATGCGTGAAAATACGTATTGGGTCTGACAACAAAGAGGCTTATGAACAACTCGCTAAAGACTACTTCGATGATAATAGGATGTTGAAAGAGGATGCGTATGCACGTTTTGGAACGTTCTATGCACGAGCACGTGAAATAAGCGACACGTTCAAATGTTACAAAGACGCTATAGATTTTATTGTTGATGTCCGTGAGAAACAAACACGCCGAAAAATTGTTGAAGGTTACGATGATAAAGGAATCAACGGCCTACTGAAAGCGGATCTCTACCCCTACCAACGGGAAGGAATACGTTTTGCGGCAAAGGCCGGAAAAGCTATTATTGCTGATGAGATGGGACTTGGCAAGACCATCCAGGCAATCGGCACTGCGGAACTCTTGCGAAAAGAGGGACTGGTAGAATCCGTGCTCATCCTCTGCCCAACGTCGCTCAAATATCAGTGGCGTAGTGAAATCAGGAAGTTCACGGATGCGGAAGTCTATGTGATTGAAGGCGACCATTTGAAGAGAAGGGAATCGTACAATCGTCCGGAACCATACAAAATCATTTCCTACAACAGTGCCACCAACGATATCAAGGCACTTGGCGGATTACAGACAGACATGCTAATCATGGATGAGGTGCAAAGGCTGAAGAACTGGAATACACAAATCGCACGGGCATGCCGGAAAATCGATTCCTGCTATTCTGTAGTACTATCAGGCACGCCTCTCGAGAATAAACTCGACGAACTCTATTCCATAGTGCAGCTCGTGGACAATTTCCGCCTTGCTCCTTACCATCGGTTCAGGGAGAACCACGTCATCACGGACGAGACGGGTAAAGTGTTGGCCTATAAGAATCTGAACGAAATCAAAAGGGAGTTGAGCGACATTCTTATACGTCGACGCAAAAGGGACGTAAGACTACAGATGCCGGAAAGAATGGACAAGAACCTCTTTGTGCCGATGACTAAGGAACAAAGAGCTATCCATGCGGATTTTCAATTTCAGGTCGGCATTATAGTACAAAAATGGAGAAAGTTCCATTTCCTGTCCGACAATGACAGGAAACGGCTGATGTTACTGCTTTCAAAAATGCGAATGATTTGCGACAGCAGTTATATACTGGACCAGAAAACCAGATATGATACCAAAGTGGATGAGTGTATCAACATCATCAGCGACATCGTCAGTGAGGAAGATGAAAAGGTGGTTGTGTTCAGCCAATGGGAACGTATGACACGCCTTATCGCCATGGAGCTGGAAAAGAAGGAGATAGAGTTCGAGTATCTTCACGGAGGTGTGCCGTCGGCAAAGCGTAAGGACATGGTGGACAACTTCGCGAACGAACCTGCCTGCAGGGTGTTTCTCTCAACGGATGCCGGCAGCACGGGTTTGAACCTCCAGTCAGCCGCCACCATCATCAATATCGACTTGCCATGGAATCCGGCAGTACTGGAGCAACGCATTGGACGTATCTATCGCCTCGGACAAAAGAACAACATACAGGTCATTAACCTTGTGGCACCAAACTCCTTTGAAGAAGAGATGCTTGGCAAACTCCGCTTCAAGACCTCCATGTTCGAAGGGGTTTTAGACGATGGAGAAGATTCTGTCTTCGTTGACAACGACAAGTTCAACCATATGATGGAAGTCATCTCCGAATTTACGGAAGAAGAATCCGAGAAGAAGAACAATGAAGAGGCTTCAGTTGATGCCTCAGAGTCAGAAGCGGAAACAACCGACCTTGACCAAGAGGAGAATTCCCCTGTCCTGGACGAAGAGTCGGAAGAAGAATTCGGGGCCATATCGGAAAGTACTGAGCCAGAAGAAGGGACTAAAACTCCCCACGAGGAAGAGGAAGCGAAAGCTACGGAATCCATACACGCTTCTGGTGGAAACCCAACAACGGTCACTACGTCCAACAACAGAGTTGCAGAACCTAAAGACTTGGTAGCGCAAGGTGTCTCTTTCTTGTCCGGACTGGCGGATGTCTTGAAGTCTCCGGAATCCACCGCCCGTCTTGTGGATTCTATTGTCGAAAAAGACGAGAAGACAGGCCAAACGTCCATCAAGATTCCCGTAGAGAACAAAGAGGCCGTTTCAAACATTCTGAACCTCTTCGGGAAACTGTTCTCGAAATAGCACGCGCAATACGCTACGGGAATGGCGTGACAGTGCGACGCTTTCAAGGGGATTCGTTTAGTCTCTTTGAGGTAGGTGCTATACGGAAGAATTTGGGGCTTTCCATGTTGTTCTATCAATAATTTGCAGTACTTTTGCTCCACAAAAGCCGACGAAACCTATCTCTTTTTGACGATTCTCCCCTATTGGGCAGAAGGATTGGAAGGGAGGGGACAGAGCGAACAGTCGGACGGTGTTCTGTAAATAATAATGTGTAAAGAAGCATGCGGAATTTTGGTTTTGTGAAAGTGGCGGCAGCCATACCGAGTGTGAAGGTGGCCGATTGTCAATATAATGCGGCGCAACTCATTGCGCAGATTGACGAAGCGGAGAATTTGGGCGTGGAAATCATCGTGTTCCCCGAGTTGAGTATCACCGGTTACACGTGCGGTGACTTGTTCGCGCACGAGCTTCTGCTCAGCGAGAGCGTCACGGCTCTGCAATCCGTCGTCACCGCCACCGTCGGCAAACAATGCGTCGTGTTGGTGGGAATGCCCTTGATGATAGGGGCATCGCTCTACAACTGCGCGGTGGTTGTCCAGAACGGTACGTTGCTGGGCATTGTGCCGAAAATCTACTTGCCCAATTACCGTGAATTCTATGAGCAACGCTGGTTTCACAACGGCCACGGGTTGCAGACTTCCATCCGATTGTTGGGACAGGAAGTGCCGGTGAACGCCAATATGGTCTTCGACACGCCATCATGTTGCTTCGGCATTGAGATTTGCGAGGACGTGTGGGCACCTATTCCGCCAAGCTGCCTGTTGGCGCTCAATGGCGCGGAAATCATCTTCAACATGTCCGCCGACAACGAGGGCATTGCCAAGCACAACTACCTCTGTTCGCTGCTAAGTCAGCAGTCGGCACGCTGCATTGCGGGTTACGTCTTCGCTTCGTGCGGATTCGGAGAGTCTACCACGGACGTTGTGTTTGCCGGCAACGGGCTGATTTACGAATACGGTCGTACACTGGCAACCTCCAAGCGTTTCTCGCTGGAACCGCAACTTATCCACAGCGAGATTGACGTGGAGAACCTACGCACCATCCGCCGCGTCAACACGACGTTCTCCACCTGTGCACAGTATGAGGTGAAGGAACGTGCCGCACGCGTCGCTACCCAAGCGATGGAACCGAAAGCCATCACGCTGACACGTTCCATAGAGGCCATGCCATTCGTCCCTACCGGACAGGAGCTGGACAACCGTTGTGAAGAGATTTTCGCCATTCAGGTGAGCGGACTCGCCAAACGATTGGTTCACACGCATTGCCAAACCGTGGTGGTTGGCATATCCGGTGGATTGGACTCCACCCTCGCCCTATTGGTATGTACCCGCACGTTCGACAAGCTGGGTATGGACCGCAAAGGCATCATCGGCATCACGATGCCTGGTTTCGGCACCACGGACCGCACCTACAACAATGCGCTGCAACTGATGCGGTCATTGGGTATTACCATCCGTGAGATTTCCATCAAGGAGGCTTGCATCCAACATTTCAAGGATATTGACCACAATATGGAGGTGCACGACGTGACCTACGAGAACGGACAGGCGCGCGAACGCACCCAGATACTGATGGACGTAGCCAACCAGGCGAACGGTTTGGTAGTCGGCACGGGCGATTTGTCCGAGCTGGCGCTTGGATGGGCCACTTACAACGGAGACCACATGTCGATGTACGCCGTCAACACCAGCATCCCCAAGACGCTGGTAAAACACCTCGTTACCTGGGTGGCGCACAACGATGTGGACGAGACTTCACGCCTCACGCTACTCGACATCGTCAACACGCCTATCAGTCCGGAGCTGATTCCGGCCGATGAGCAAGGCAACATCAAGCAGAAAACCGAGGATTTGGTCGGGCCGTATGAGTTACACGATTTCTTCCTCTATCACTTCTTTACCTACGGTGCCCGTCCGTCGAAGATTTTCTTCCTGGCACAACGGGCTTTCGCCAATCGCTACTCCGATGAGGTAATCAAGAAATGGCTAAAGGTGTTCTTCCGTCGTTTCTTCAATCAGCAGTTCAAGCGTTCTTGTCTGCCCGACGGCCCGAAGGTCGGTTCGGTGGTACTGACACCCCGCGGTGACTGGCGCATGCCGAGCGATGCCAGTTCCGAACTGTGGCTGCAAGACTGCGAGAGGTTGTAAAACAGTCCTTCTATACGAAGAGTCCGCCCCACGAATAACTGCCCGGCTTGAGGGTGACGTGGACGGGCTGTTCGCCTTTCCACAGCATGCGGACTACGCCCGGGTTCACTTCATCGGACACTTCGAAGCGAGTCCACCCCAACTGTTTCAGCACGGCAAAAGCGGTGGCACCACCCTCGATAACCAATTCATCGGGAACTTTGGCATGCACCAGACGGGTGACGGTGTCCGCCATCTCCGCACGCAAGCGCAAGGCAAATTCCTTGCCGCCTTTCGACGGGTGGCCGATGGCCAGTATCAAGGCGTTTCTCTGACAATAGAGTTCTTTCAGCCTACTCTCCCACTCCACGGGCGAAGCTTCGCCCTCGAAGACCTCATCGGGCATCTTTTCAGTGTGAATAGAGTAGCGTTGCACGTAAGGGAGCAGTTCCAGCGGTGTGCTTTGCGTGCTGCCGCACACAATCAGCGCACGTCCCGACGGAAGTCCTTCAAAGACCCGTTGGTCGGGAGTTCTCAGTTGAGAGTCCTTACCCATATAAACCAGACGGAGATAGGCGGTAAAGAGGTCTGCTCCTCCGGCCAACAGCACATCGGTCTTGGCGTGGCGCATCAGTTGGAACGTCACTTGCATTTCACTGTCGGCATCCGCCACGTAGACAGGTAACGATGACGCTCCGTCCGCAGAACCCACAGTCGGCATCACGGACGATTCGTGCAGATACTGCACGCCTTTCAGACGTTCGGTCACGATGGAACTGTCGGCGGGGAATTCAGGGTCGTAAGCGAAAGAGGTTTCGTGGAGCGGCTGCCCGTTGATATAGTAAATGCCTTGCTTCACAATCCTTCCCTTGGAAGGGTTCTGAGGCATCAGCAACGCCTTGGTGTAACCGGTTTCTTGCAGAAAAGCCTGCAGCTCGGCCACGATGTGACCGCGTAGAGCCGAGTCCGTTTTCTTAAAGAAAGTCCGCACGCCACGCCCGCTCAGTTCGCGTACCACATGCCTCGTCTCCGCCACCGCCTCTTGCTCGTTCATTGAACGGGTGTCGGTGGCCAGCACCAACAGGTCGCACTCCGGCAACTTGCCTTCCACCTCGGTAAGGAATCCTACCTTCAACCCAAAGCGATAACCGATGCCGGCCATTTCGGCAGCACCGGTTATGTCATCAGCTACAACCGTTATCATCGTCCTTTCCGTTTCAAGCGTTCTGTTTCTTCTTCAGCCGACTAATGGCCATGCGGGTGGCGTAGTCGATGGAGAGCATCATGGCATCTTCACTGGCGATGCCCTTGCCGGCTACATCGAATGCGGTTCCGTGGTCTACCGACACACGGATGATGGGTAAGCCGAGGGTAATGTTCACACCTTTCACGCTGTCCATCTTGCCGGTCTCTTTGTTCCAGTTGAAGCCGACCACTTTGAAGGGAATGTGGCCTTGGTCGTGGTACATTGCCACGCAACCGTCGAACTGTCCGCACTTGGCTTTGGCGAACAGCGTATCGGGCGGCACAGGGCCTACCACATTGAAGCCACGGGCTTTCAGCGCCTCCACGGCAGGGGTGATTTCCTGTTCCTCTTCCCACCCAAACAAGCCGTTGTCGCTTGAGTGCGGATTGAGCCCGGCAATACCGATGCGCGGATGTTCCATGCCAAACTGCACGCAAGCGTCGTTGATGAGTTCCGTCACTTCGATGATGCGGTCTTTCTTCACCAAGTCGCACGCCTTTCGCAGAGGCACGTGGGTGGAGACGTGTATCACCCGGAGAAATTCGTCCGCCAACAGCATGGCGTACTTCTTGGTGTGTGTGAAGGTTGCGTAAATCTCGGTGTGGCCATCAAAATGGTGACTGGCCAAGTTGAGCGCTTCCTTGTTGAGCGGAGCGGTAACGGTGCCGTCCACCTCGTCCGCCATAGCCAAATCAATGGCTTTACGGATGGAGACGAAAGCGGCGTTGCCGCATTGAGCGGAGACTTTGCCAAACTCGAAAGTGCTCATGTCCACGCACTTCAAATCATATACATCAATACAGCCATGCTCAAAACGTGCGTCCGCCACCTTGTCAATAGGATGCACCGTCATAGGGAGTCCGAGCACCTTCACGGCATTCTCCATCACGGCAGCGTCACCGGTCACCAAGGGGCGGCATTTTGCGTAGGTCTCTTTGTGACTGAGCGCACGCACCACAATCTCCGGCCCTATGCCGGCGGGGTCGCCCATTGTTATCGCCAATATGGGTAGTTCCATTGTCTTACATTATTTATGAAGAGCCCCGACAGAGAGTTCCTCCATCGAGGCTCTTGTTGTTCATTACTTACCCGACACCCGGAAGCCCAGTGAATGAGAATTAGAGACTCCAGGGTATTGGTCGGGATTTACTTTAGTATAAACTCTCGTAGATGGCTTTAGCGTCCGCCTCGGTGACGGTGCGCGGGTTGTTCTTCAGCAAACGCTGCACCTCCATGGCTGCTTTGGCCATGCGGTCGACCGCTTCGTGAGGAATGCCTATCTCGGTAAGTTTGGTAGGGATGCCGCACGCCTTGGAGAGTTCGGTCACGAAATCCACGCCGTTCTGAGCCGTCTCGTTGTCGTCAGCCCCCTGCGGCGCACCGCAAGCCAATGCCACTTGAGCGTATTTCTGCAAGTTGGCACTGCGGTTGAACTTCATGACGGAAGGCAACAGGATGGCGTTGGACAAGCCGTGAGAGATGTGGAACTCGCCTCCCAACGGATAGGAGAGTGCATGCACGGCCGCCGTGTTTACCGGTCCCAAGCACATGCCTCCATAGAGGCTTCCGAGCAGCAAAGCCTCACGGGCTTCGATGTCAGCACCATTCTTCACGGCCCGCAACAGGTTGGCACTGATGAGCTTGATACCCGTCAAAGCGTACATGTCCACTGCCGGATGAGCGAATTTGTTGGTGTAGGCTTCAATGCAGTGGGTCAAAGCGTCCATGCCGGTCTCCGCCGTCACCTTGGGAGGTACGGTCACTGTCAGTTGCGGGTCAACATAAGCCGCATCGGCTATAAGGTAAGGGCTGACAATGCCTTTCTTCAGCTTGTCGCGTTCGTCCAACAGAATGGCGTTTGGCGACACCTCGCTACCGGTACCGGCCGTAGTAGGCATGCAGGCGAACCACGCGCCGCGGGCTTTCACAAAGCCGGTGCCGAAGAGGTCTTCCACCTGTTGGTCACTATTAACCAGCGTAGCCGTCAGTTTGGTAACGTCGAGCACACTGCCGCCACCAATGCCCACAAAGCTGTCCGCCTTATAGTTGCGGGCTTCTTCCAGAATTGTTTTGAAGTCCGTGACGGAAGGTTCGCCCAAGATATGTTCGTAGACCAACGTACTGACACCGGCCTCGTTCAACTTCTGTTCGATGGGACGAATCAACGGCACGATGGGAGGAGCGGTAAGGATAAACAACCGCTTGTAACCCATGGCGAGATAGTCGTCACAAAACTGCGAGATGCAACCCGTTCCGAAAACGATTTTCTGCGGTTGCAACAATGTTATTGTTCTCATTTGTTTTCTTTATTAAGTTTCTTGTCTTCCAGATAACCGTAGATGGTCAGGTGCTTGTCCGCCAGCGGAGTCTTGAAGAGGAAGCTGGCGAGGTACCCGACAACAAACACGATGATGTGGCTATAGACACCCAACATATATTTATGATGTGTAAAGTTCCAGTCGCCAAGGTCGAGCAACAACTGTTTGCCACCGCCAAAGTCGAACTTGGTGGAGGTGAGCAACGCGTAAGCGGTAAAGAGCACCGCTGCGGCGATTCCCACGTAGACACCTTGCTTGTTGGCGCGGCGGCTGAACAAGCCCAACAGGAAAAGACCGACAATGCCCGCCGAGAAGATGGCGTAGAGTCCGAACACGGCACCCAACACGCCTTCGCCTCCCCACATGACGTAGAGCGCGGCTACACCCATAGCTGCCAATCCGGAGATGATGACTGCCCAACGTCCCACGCGCATACGTTGCTTGTCGGTACTATGGGGCTTGAAACGAGCGTAATAGTCCTGTACGGTAATGGCGGACAGACAGTTGAGGTCGGCATCCAGACTGGAGATGGCGGCAGCCGCCAAGGCTGCGATGACCAAGCCGGTGAGACCCGGAGGCATTTGTGTGGCGATGAAGAAGGGGAACACGCCGTCCGCCTTAATGCCATCGGGCAACGGATTGCCCGTGACATGGTAGAAGACGAAGAGGCCCGTACCAATCAGCATGAACAACGCCCACACGGGCACGCTCATAAAGACTCCGATGTATGCGGCTTTCTTGGCGCTCTTGTCGTCCTTAGCCGTGAGGTAACGCTGCACGATGGTCTGGTCTGTACCATATTTCTGAATGGCGTAGAAAATACCGTTGAGCACCATCACGATGAAGGTCAAGTGGGTCAAGCTCAAGTCGTAAGGTCCAAAGCTGATTTTGTTGTATTCCTTGGCCACCGAGAATACGGTAGAAGGACCGCCTTCGGGCAAGAAGAGGAGCATCGCCACGCTGACGAGACCTCCGCCAATCAAAAGGAACCCCTGAATGACATCCATCCAGATGATGGCTTCCATACCTCCCAACAGGGTGATGAGGATTATCACCACGCCAAGCACACCCAACACCAGGTAGATGTCGCATGCCAGGAACTCGGACAGAGCCAGGCAGACCAGAAAGAAGACGGTGCCCATCTTGGAGAAGTGTCCCAAGGAGAAAGCCAACGAACTGTAGAAACGGGCAAAGAAACCGAAACGGCGCTCGAAGTATTCGTATGTACTCAGTTTGATGACTTTACGGAACAGGGGCACAATGACACCGATCATCGCCACCAACACGATAGGCACCATCAGTCCTTGCACCAAGAGAATCCAGTTGCCGGCATAGGCCGCACCCGGATAGGCAAGGAAAGTGACACTGCTGATGAGCGTGGCAAAGATGGACATTCCGATGGCCCAAGCCGGAATCTTGCCGCTTGCGGCGTAGTAGGCGTGCGTGTTCTTTTGTCGGTGGGCAAAGTAGAAGCCCATTCCCACTGCCGCGAAGACGGAGATTAGCACAATGACATAATCAACCCAGTGGATAAGTGGTTGTTGCATAAGATTTTGTTTTCGATATTAGTATTAGATTCATTTTGTGTTTTGTTCTCAATGCACCACCTTGCGTGCCCGTTCGGCTATCGCGGCTTCTTCTTCTTTGGGCAAGCGTGTCAACGGCGGCAACATGTAGGGGTCACACAAACCGTCGGTTTGCATCATCACCTTCAGCGCGGTCAACGACTGTCCCAGCGTACGTCCTTCCTGATAAATCTTGGCGATGGCATTGGTCTCGTCCTGCAAGCGGTTGGCGGTTTCCATGTCGCCTGCCACGGCCGCGTCGTAGAGTTGCTTGAACATGGAAGGCACGAAGTTGCCCGTACTGGGCACAATGCCGTCACCGCCCAACTCTATGCAATGAGCCGACTGTGCCGCCCATCCGCAGAAGTAGGCGAAGTCCTCGCGCCCGCGGGAGATGGCGATGCAAGCGTCCATACGCTCCAAATCACGCTCCGAGTCCTTCAGTCCCACAATGTTGGGATGTTCGCTCAGGCGTTTGATGACCTCGACAGGAATGGACATGTGCGTGGTCGACTTGATATTGTAGAGCATCAGCGGGCCTTTGATGTTGTCCGCCAAATACTTGTAATAGTCGTACATCTGTTCGTCCGTCAGCGCGTAGTAACTGGGCAACGTAGCCACAATCACGTCGGCTCCGGCAGCCGTATAGGCTTCAGCCGCCTCCAGTTGCTCGGAGACGCAAGTACCCGTCAGGCCGGCATAGACAACGATTTTGCCCTGTGCGGCCTTCACGGCGGTCTTCACCATCAGCAGACCGTCAGCGGAAGAGACGGAGTTGCCTTCGCCCGTGGTACCCATCAACAGAGGAGAAACGTCACTCTCGACAAAGAGGGCAATGATACGCTCGACGGCCTTCACGTCCAAAGCACCAGTGGCAGTGACCGGTGTCACCATCGGCACTACCACTCCATGATATTTGTTTGTATGCATATTCGAGAGGACTAACGGATTAAAGGTTCGCTTTGATTGCGTCAATCATCTCTTGATACTCCGCGTCCGTGAGGTACACTTTTCCGGGATTCATTTGGAACACGCCACCGTAGTCGGGACCGTCCACGTACTTGGGAGCCAAGTGGAAATGGAGGTGAGAGAGTTTGTCACTGTACGCACCGTAGTTAATCTTCACCGGATGGAAAGTTTTGTCCATCGCCCGGGTAACACGCGTCACGTCGGCCATGAAAGCGTTGCGCTCTTCGTCGCTCAACTCGAAAAGGTCATTCACATGGTCTTTGTAAGCCACCAGGCAACGGCCTCTGTATGTTTGTTCCTTGAACAGGAAAACGCGGGAAACACTCAACTGTGCGATTTCAATCATCAAATTGTGCAAAGTCTCATTGTTCTGACAATAGAGACACTCTTTAGGATCACTTTTCATAGTAATATTATTGAACGTTTATAAAATTGGGTGTAAATATAACCATTTATTCTGACACGGAAGGGTTCTGACCGCTTTTTTCGCCTAAAAGAGCATGAACATGTCCTTTTTCACCTACAATCCACACAATATCGCCCTCACGAAGGGGTGAATCCACGTCCGGACTGAAGAGCGTGCCGTCAGCCTGTTCCACTCCGACAACCAAACAGTTGTAGCGGTTGCGTATGCCGCTTTCACGGATACTCTTGTTGAGGAAAGGAGAGTCGGCACTGATTTCCAGTTGCATCAGGTTCATCTCGTTGTCGGCGCTCTTTTCGTCATCGGTTACTTGAGCCATTTTGGCACCTTCGGCAGTGAATGCGGCCAACTGCTCATCCGTACCGATTACCTGTATCGTGTCGTTGGGGAAGAGCATCGTGTCGCCACGCGGGATATTGAGTCGGTGGTCGCCGCGCAAGATGGAGACGACGTGCACGCCAAAGAGTTTGCCGAAGTTGAGCTCGCCCAAGGTATGGCCTCCCCATTGGGAATTGGCAGGAATCTCCAGGTCGGAGAGGTGAATGTCGCGAGACAGCAAGCGACCTGCATAGGCCGGGGAATTGTTCTTGGCGGGGTCGTTATAGAGGTCGCGCACATGCAGGTTCTGCATGAAGGTACGCTCCAAGGCAATGGACTGTTTCTTCAGTCGGCGCGAGTAGACCATCACTAGCAGCAACACCAGAGCAATGCCGGTGAGTACGGCCGACGAAGCCTGAAAGTAGTGCGAGATGACATAGACGATGAAGAGGACGGCCACCGCCATACGCAACACGATGGTGGAGACGAGCGAAGCGCGGTTGAACCGATTGTCACGCCACAGGGCGGTGAACTCCACGGAGTGGTTTTTCTTCATCATGATGGCGCGCAGGAACGGAGACATGGCCAGGATGGTGACCGTCACGCCAATCCACCGTTCCCATCCTTCGGGGATGAAGTGTTGGATGAGCGGGTCAATGAAGTTGAAGCAGATGGCCACCACGGCAACGGTCAAGATAATGTAAACCACCACAATGCGGACGATTGCCAACAGCAGCTTGCGCCAATTGCTCTCTTGGTTTACGGAGGTGTGCGAGCGGGCCGAATAGTGGTCGATGAGTTCAAGCAGCGAACCGGGTAGATGTTTCTGCAAGGAGTCGTAGGCGGGCACCGCCAACCGTATCATGTAAGGAGTCAAGAAGGTGGTGATGACCGACACGGCAACCACAATCGGATAGAGGAAGCTGCTGGTCACGCCCAGACTGACACCCAACGAGGCGATGATGAAGGCGAACTCACCAATCTGCGTCAAGCTGAATCCGCACTGCATGGAGGTCTTCAGCGGCTGGCCGGCCAGCAGGAAAGCACCCGAACCGAAGAGGGTCTGCCCAAGCAGGATAGCCAATGTGATGACAACGATAGGCAACCAGTATTCGGCTATCATCGCCGGGTCTACCATCATGCCGACAGAGACGAAGAAGATGGAACCGAACAGGTCTTTCACCGGACCGACAACCTTGACGATTGTCTCAGCCTCCACCGTTTCAGCCAAGATAGAGCCCATCATGAAGGCTCCGAAGGCTGCCGAAAACCCGGCTTGGGAAGCGAGCACCACCATTCCGAAGCACATACCCAACGAAACGACGAGCAAGGTTTCGGAGCTCATCCATTTGCGGGCTTTCTTCAGGAATGTAGGAATCAGGTAGATGCCCACAACAAACCAAAGTATGAGGAAGAAGGCCAGTTTCGCAATGCTAAACGCCATCTCCATGCCTTCGAAATTGCGGCTCACGGCAATGGTGGAAAGCATCACCATCAGAACGATGGCCAGGATGTCTTCCAGGATGAGCACGCTCAGCACCAATCCGGCGAAGCGTTGCTGACGAAGTCCCATGTCGTCGTAGGCTTTATAGATAATGGTGGTGGAGGACATGGCCAACATTCCGCCCAAGTAAATGCAGTCCATCTGCTTCCAACCAAAAGCGGTACCAGCCAAAATGCCGACAGCCATCATACAGAGGATGACGGTGCAAGCCGCCACGATGGCTGTGCCGCCCGCCTTCACCAGTTTCTTGAAGCTGAACTCCAAGCCGAGCGCAAAGAGCAGGAAGATGACACCCAAGTCCGCCCAGGACTGCACGTCTACCATATCCTCCACGGACGGCGTGTACGGCATGTGGGGACTTGCCAAAAATCCGGCTACGATGTAGCCCAATACCAACGGTTGTTTCAGTCGTTTGAAGATTAGCGTGATGACACCTGCGCTAAACAAGATTAGCGCGAGGTCTCTGATAAGCGGTGATAATTCTGACATCCTGAAGTGTATAAGTAATTTCGAGAAACAAAATTAAGCATAATAGAAACATCGCGTAAGGGAAACACGCTATATTTTAAACTGATTAACACAGATTAGTGCAAAGCAATGAGATTTTTGCTTGCACCAATCTGTGTCAATTATCCGTGAGGTCTATGGAAGACCCGTTTTCGTTGCGTCTTATCGCGCTACCAGCTCGGCAATCTTGGAGACTACCGCACACGCTTTCTCCATCGACGGGATGGGAAGGAACTCGTATCTGCCGTGGAAGTTGATGCCGCCGGCAAAGATGTTGGGACACGGAAGCCCCTCGAACGAGAGGCGTGCACCGTCCGTTCCGCCGCGAATGGCACGCACTTCGGGTTTCACGCCGACCTGCTTCATCGCCTCGAAAGCCACGTCGATGACGTGCATCACGGGTTCAATCTTTTCGCGCATGTTGTAGTATTGGTCGCGCATCTCCAGTTCCGCTACCGTCTCACCGTAACGCGCATTGATGAAGTCCACCGTACGCTTCATTTCCGCCTTGCGCTGTTCAAACTTCGCGCGGTCATGGTCGCGGATGATGTATTGCAGCGTAGTCTGCTCCACGTCACCATGCATGCCCACCAGGTGATAGAACCCTTCGTAACCTTCGGTGTGGGCAGGAGTCTCGCAGGGAGGAAGCAGCCCGATGAACTCACTGGCGACCAACATGGAGTTAATCATCTTGTTTTTGGAGTAGCCCGGATGTACGTTACGTCCCTTAAAGAAGACCTTGGCACCGGCCGCGTTGAAATTCTCGAACTCCAACTCTCCCACTTCGCCGCCGTCCATCGTGTAGGCCCAATCGCAACCGAACAGTTTCACGTCAAACTTGTCGGCTCCGCGTCCAATCTCCTCATCGGGAGTGAAGCCCACGCGAATCTTGCCGTGTTTGATTTCGGGATGTTCCTGCAAATAGACCATAGCGGTGACAATCTCGGCTATGCCCGCCTTGTCGTCGGCTCCCAAGAGGGTGTGGCCGTCGGTCACGATGAGGTCTTCTCCCTTGTGGTTGAGCAGTTCGGGGAATTGCTTGGGCGACAAAATAATTTTCTCTGACTGGCAAAGTACAATGTCACCGCCGTCGTAGTCTTTCACGATGCGCGGCTTCGGGTCCGTTCCGCTCATGTCGGGACTGGTATCCATGTGTGCGATGAAACCTACCGTGGGCACCTTCTTGTCGGTGTTGGCGGGCAAGGTGGCGTAGAGATAACCGTTCCCGTCCAACGTCACTTCGGTCAGGCCAAGAGATTCCAATTCACTCTTCAGGTAGTTGGCGAACACCATCTGTTTGGGTGTGCTCGGGGTCGTTTCGGATTCCTCGCAAGACTGCGTGTCGAAACTTACATACTTCAAAAAACGTTCAACTAAATCCATCGTTCTATATTTTTAAATCTTTATACTATCGCATGCCTCTGCCATCAGAAATGGCTGCTGCCGTCGAAACAATGTGTACAGAGCTTGCACTTGGGCAAGCCAATGGCTTCTACCAGAATCTCAAGGGTATTGAACTTGAGCGAGTCGAGGCCGAAGCGCGCGCGGATGCACTCCACCATCCTGTTGTATTCGGGCGAATTGGTGGTGGCGTACTTCTCCAAGTTCTTGGTATGGTCGCCTTCCAGTTCCTGGATAACGCGGCGCGTAATCAGCTCCAGTTCACCCTTGGAGGAGGTGAAGCCGATGAACGGACAGGCGTAAATCAGTGGCGGACAGGCGATGCGCATGTGTACCTCCTTGGCACCGTAGTCGTAGAGCATCTTCACGTTGTCACGCAACTGGGTGCCGCGCACGATGGAGTCGTCACAGAAAAGGATTCGCTTGCCTTGCATCATCGACCGGTTGGGAATCAGTTTCATCTTTGCCACCAACGAACGCATGGACTGGTCGCTTGGCGTAAAGCTGCGCGGCCAAGTAGGCGTGTATTTGGTCATGGCCCGGTGATAGGGCGCGCCTTTTCCTTCGGCATAGCCCAAAGCCATCCCCACGCCGGAGTCAGGGATTCCGCAGACACAATCCACCTCCGAGTCGTCTATCCTACCCATCTTGTATCCGCTGCGGAACCGCACCTCTTCCACGTTGATGTCTTCGTAGCAGGAGACGGGGAAACCGTAGTAGACCCACAAGAAGGAACAAATCTGCATCTCCTTGTTGGGCTTGCGCAACTGCGTCAGCCCGTCGGCCCGCAAATGCACAATCTCGCCGGGACCCAAGAAACGTTCCACCTCAAAGTCGAGGTTCGGCAGACTGTTCGACTCGCTGGTAGCGGCATAAGCCCCCTCTTTCTTCGCTATGACAATAGGAGTACGGCCCAGCTTGTCACGGGCGGCAATGATGCCGTCCTCGGTCAGCAGAAGCATAGAGCACGAACCTTTCACCTTGTTGTAAACGTTCTCGATGCCCTCGACAAAGCTCTTGCCTTGAATGATGAGCAGCGCTATCAGTTCCGTTTGGTTGGTCTTGCCCTGACTCAACTCAGAGAAATGCATGTTCGCGTCCAACAGTTCCCGCTCCAGCTCGTCCATGTTCGCCAGCTTGGCCACGGTCACGATGCTAAAGCGTCCCAGATGTGAGTTGATGATGATAGGCTGAGCGTCCGTATCACTGATGATGCCTATGCCGGCATTGCCTTTGAACTTCGGCAGTTCAGGCTCAAACTTCGTACGGAAATAGGAACTCTCCAAGTTGTGAATAGAACGTGTGAATCCGTTTTCCTTACTGTATGTGGCCATACCGCCACGCTTCGTTCCCAAATGCGAGTTATAGTCCGTTCCGTAGAACAGGTCGTTTACACACTCTTTGATGGAAACCGTTCCAAAAAAACCTCCCATATTATGTATTTCTTATGTCCTATTAGATTTAATGTTTAAAACAGGACACAAAGTTAGGGAAAATTAGGACACCCCAAAGGATTCGTCCCAATGTTTTGACATTTTTCTTTATGGTGTCACCGGAACGGAGGGCTTCGTTGACCAGCCATTGACCAACCGTTAACCGACCGTTGAAAAATCAACGGTCTATGGAATCAAAGTCCGTTCGTTCGGAGGCACACCTCGGGTCAAAAAACGCAAGTACTTACGTTGCCCGATGAAAGTACTTACGTTGGCTGATGTAAGTACTTACGTTGGCTGATGTAAGTACTTACGTTGACCGATGAAAGTACTTACGTCATCCGGGCGAATCGTTCCTAAAAAAACGACGTACGACCATGCACCCTAACGTCGTACGACTATAGCACCTCATGACGTACGACATTAAAGTTCAATGTCGTACGACATGAGGGGTAGAAATTTACTCGTGAACGTAGAGGTCCCAACCCAAGTAGTTGTCCACAGCCTCCTCGAGGATGTCGACAACATCGGTGCGGCACATGGCCACGTGATGCTCGAAGCCGTTCTTGCAGATGAACTTCATCAATCCCTGGAGGTTGTCCACCTGAGTGACAGCGATGCAACCGTCCATTCCGTAGGGGTCGTTGGTAATCATACCCTTGCCAAGGTAGCTCTTGATGCTGCCAAGGTTGTCATCCGTAGAGATGCGGAAATAGGTGAACTCGCCCTCCGTACACTTGCCGTAGACAGCTCCGAAGGTGTTGACCTTACCGAGGGTACGACCCAGGACACCCAATGTACCGAGAGAAATGTCGTTCTGCACGAAGCTCTTTGGGAAATTGCCACAATGGGTGCAGACGCACTTGTTGCGGTCCTCGGCAAAGTTGTTGTTCCAGTCGAGCAGGGCGGCGGGTTTCTGCGATGCCAGCGCAAGGGCGTACATAGACACGGCACCGGCGAGGTCGGTCTCGCAAGCGCACGGAATCAGCTTCTCGCCCAACATACTCATCGTGACACAAGGTGCGCATCCGTAGTTCTGCTCCAGAGAGTCCCAACACTGGAGGGCCACGGCATCCACCTCGTTCTCGTTAATCCAGTTCTCCACCGCCAAGCCGAACTTAGCCTGACGAGCCAGCTTCTCCATGTAAGCGGAAGGAATCTTGGCGTAGTTGCTGATGGCCTCCACCTTCGCCTTGAGTTCGGCCGCGTTGTCGTCAATCTTCTGCGCGTTGAAGAGAATCTCGGAGAGGTCTACCGGCACAACGGTGATGCCGCTGGTCTGCAGCAGTTTCTCACTGGCACGGCAAGTGTTGAATCCCAACGGGCGTGTACCGATTTGCCCCAGACGCATGTGTGTAAGTTTCTTTACCACACGGCAGATGGCGGCGAAGCGGTTGATGTCCTTCATCAACAGTTCGCTATGGATGGAATAGGTATGGAGAGTGGTGTCGGTAAACGGAATGCCATACTGGTAGAGGTTATTGCAGACGGAAATCTTTCCGCAGAACGCGTCGCGGCGACTGTCGAGGTCGACCTTGTCGTTCTGGTCGTCACAAGCCTGCACCAGTACGGGAACGTGGAGTTCCGCGCGGCTGATGGCATTGATGATGCCCACCTCGAAGCCGAAGTTAGGCAACGACACGATGATGCCGTCTATCTCGTCGCGGTTGGCACGGAACAGGTTGGCGCACTTCTTGCCATCGGCTACCGTCTCCATCGAACCGCCCGTGGGCGTGTCGCATTCATCCAATATTACATAGCCGTAGCCGGCCTTTTCGAGTTCTTCCAACAGTGTTTTCCGCACATCAATCGCCAGATCGGAGTTGAAATAGGCGCGTGTGCCAACGATGATACCAAAGGTTTCTTTACCCGGTTTCGCTTGCTTCTTCATATTAAATCAGGGTATAATAAAGTTAGTTATTAAAATAAATTATCGGTTTACCAAGGCTACCGCCGCCTTCCATCCTTCGTAGAGTGACTCGCGCCGCGAAGCCTCCATGGTGGAGAAGACACGGTTGTCGGTGGTGCGCAAACGTGCCACCTCGTCGAGGTCCTTCCATACGCCGCGCGCCAGCCCGTTCATGAGCATGGCACCCATGGCGGAAGCCTCTTCCACGTCAGATCGGTTGATGCAGGCATCGAGCATGTCGGCCTGGAACTGCATCAGCAGTTTGTTTTTCGTCGGTCCGCCATCCACGCGCAACTCCTTGAGGTCGATGTTGGCATGGTTGGTCATCAGGTCTATCAGGTCTTTCACCTGGTAAGCGATGGCCTCCAGGGCCGCACGGCACACATGGCCAATCTCGGAGCCGAGCGTCATGCCCGTGATGATGGCTTTCGCGTGAGAGTTCCACCAAGGAGCGCCCAGTCCGGCAAAGGCGGGGACGAAATAGACACCGCCATTATCGGGGACGCTCAGCGCCACCTGTTCGATGGCCGAAGGACTGTTTATCAGTTTCAGTTTCTCGACAAGCCATTTGATGGTGGCCCCCGTGCAATGGATGTTACCCTCGAAAGCGTAGAACACCTTGCCGCAGGCGGCGAAGCCTACGGACGTGACCAGGCCTTGCGGAGCCTTCACCGCCTGTTCGCCGATGTTCACCATGACGGACGACCCCGTTCCGTAGGTCGCCTTACCCATGCCGGGAGCAAAGCACATCTGTCCCGCCAAAGCCCCGTGAGAGTCGCCCAACACACCCGCAATCTGCACGGGCACATCGAACAAGCCCTCCACGGTGGTCTCTCCAAAGACGGAGTCGCAAGGGAACACCTTCGGCATCATGGAACGCGGTACGGTGAAGAGCCGCAACAGTTCTTCGTCCCAGTCGAGCGTGTGTATATTGAACAATAAGGTACGCGAGGCGTTGGTATAGTCCGTAGCGTGTACCTTGCCGCCCGTGAGCTTCCAGATGAGCCACGAATCAATGGTTCCCATCAAAAGGTTTCCGGCATCGGCCTGACTGCGCGCGCCCTCCACGTTGTCGAGTATCCACTTCACGCCACTGGCAGAGAAGTAGGGGTCGATGAGCAGTCCGCTCTTCTCCTGAATCATCCCGGTGTAGCCTTTCGCCTTCAAATCGTTGCAGATGTCGGCACCCCGTTGGCATTGCCACACCACGGCATGGCAGACCGGCTTGCCGGTCAGGCGGTTCCACACGACCACCGTCTCGCGTTGGTTGGTGATGGCTATGGAGTAAGAGACCTCATCGTCTTCCTGGCTCTGGGCCACCACCTGACGGATGGCTTCCACGGTGTTGTGGTAGATTTCTTCCGCATCGTGCTCCACCCATCCCGCTTGGGGATAGTATTGCTTGTGGGGCACGTTCACCCGGTTGACCAGGAAACTCTGTTCGTTGAACAGGACGGCCTTGGTGGCGGAAGTGCTCTGGTCGATTGCTATAATGTATTTTTGCATGGTACGTACAGACTTATTTCTTCAGAAAATCAACGGCCGTTTGGTAGATACCTTCAGCGTCGAGCTTATAGTGATGGAAGATTTCCAACGGCTTGCCGTGTACCGCGTTCTCGTCGGGAATACCCAAGATGCGCACAGGCACGGGGCAGCTCTGGCTGACGGTCTCGGCAACGATGCCGCCCAAGCCGCCGTACATGCTGTGTTCCTCGACCGTGATGATGCGGCCGGTCTCGCGTGCCGCCTTCAGGATTGCCTCCGTGTCGGCCGGCTTCAAGGTGTGCATGTCCAGCACGCGGGCGTGGATGCCTTCCTGTGCCAGGCGTTTGCCGGCCTCTAAGCAATGATAGACCGTCTCACCGGTTCCGATGATGGTGAGGTCGTTACCGTCGAGTAAGGTGTTGGCCTTGCCGAACTCGAAGGGACAGTTGTCCTCGGTGTAGACATCGGGCACGGCATTTCGTCCCACGCGCACATACACGGCTTGCGGGAAGTCCACCAGCATCTGCACCAGCTTGCGGGTTTGATGCGCATCTGACGGGAGCACCACATTCATGCCCGGGAAGGTACGCAGCGCGGCAATGTCGTGCAAACTGTGGTGAGTCGCACCCAATGCACCGTAAGCCACGCCACCGCTCACACCCAGTATCTTCACGGGGTTCTGTGAATAGGCCACGTCAACCTTCACCTGCTCCAGACTACGTGCCACATAGAAACAGGCAGGCCCGCAGACAAACGTCTTCTTGCCGCAGGATGCCAGACCCGCGGCAATGCCGACAGCGTCTTGCTCGGCGATGCCGCATTCAACAAACTGCTCAGGAAGTTCCTTGGCAAAATCGGTCAACGTGACAGAGCCACGCGCATCCGTTGTTACCGCTACTATATTCTTGTCTTTTTTCCCCAGTTCCAGCAAAGTATCCGTGAAACTCTTTCTGCAGGGGACGCTCTTTATTTCCATAATTATTTCCTTAAGGTTTCAATACGCTGTTCTATCTCACTGATGGCTTGCTCATACTCGGCTTGGGTAGGCACGCCATGATGCCACTTGAGGATGTTCTCCATGAGCGACACGCCCTCTCCCTTAGTCGTGCGGGAGATAATCAGGTGGGGCTTGTGGTTGTGGTAGTCGATGCTGTCGAATGCCTTCACGACAGCCGCCATGTCGTCACCATTGATGTCCTGAACGTCCCATCCGAAAGCGTTCCAGCGGTCGGCAATGGGTTCCAAAGCCATCACGTTTTCTGTCGTATCACTGATCTGCAACCCGTTGCGGTCGATGATGGCCACCAGATTGTCCAGCTTGTATTGGTTTCCTGCCATAGCGGCTTCGTAGATGGAGCCTTCTCCCTGCTCACCGTCACCCATCAGGACGAAAGTCTTGTAGTCCTTTTTGTCCATCTTCGCGGCAATGGCCATACCCACACCGATAGGCAGTCCGTGGCCCAACGCACCACTGTTGACCTCGATGCCCGGCACCTCGATGGTGGGGTGTCCGGCCAATACGGAGTTGTACTGACCATAGGTATTTACCAGGTCCGGAGAAATGAAACCGCGTGCCTCAAGCACACTGTAGAGGGCTTCCACACAGTGTCCCTTGCTCATCACGAACCGGTCGCGGTTCTCCATCTTAGGATTCTTTGGGTCGATGTTCATTACACGGAAATAGAGAGTAGTCAACACGTTGAGGGATGACAAACCTCCTCCAATATGTCCGGCCTTGGCTCCATAAACGACTTCAACCAGTCGCTTACGGATAATTTCGGACTGAAGACGAAGCGAATCTACGCTTATTGTTTGTTCCATATTGTACGATAATATTAGAAAATGGTTTTTTAATTCGGCAAACATAGCAAAGTATCGGCAGAAAAACAAACTTATGCAACTTAAAGTAAAATAAAATGAGGATATTTGCACCCGTTTTCAATCAACAGTCAGATGAACTACAAAGAAACAATCGATTATCTTTATCATACTACGCCTCTGTTTCAACATGTTGGAAAAGAGGCTTACAAAGAGGGGTTGGAGAACACCATCGCCCTGGACGCCTACTTCGGCCACCCTCACAAACGCTTCAAGACCATTCACGTGGCGGGCACCAACGGCAAAGGTTCCTGCTCGCACACGCTGGCGGCCATTCTGCAACAGGCGGGCTACAAGACCGGGCTCTACACCTCACCTCACCTGGTTGACTTCCGGGAGCGGATACGCGTCAACGGACACCGGATTCCCGAAGAGAACGTAGTGGATTTCGTGGAGAAGCACCGCGGTTTCTTCGAACCGCTTCATCCCTCTTTCTTCGAGCTGACCACCGCCATGGCGTTCAATTACTTTGCGGAACAGGAAGTGGACGTTGCCGTCATCGAAGTGGGACTGGGTGGCAGGCTCGACTGCACCAACATCATTCAGCCGGACCTTTGCCTCATTACCAACATCAGTTTCGACCACGTGCAGTTTCTGGGGAACACACTGCCGCAAATCGCGTCAGAGAAAGCCGGCATCATCAAAGCCGGCACTCCCGTCGTCATCGGTGAATACACGGTGGAGACCCGCCCCGTGTTCGAGGCGAAAGCCCGTGAGGTGAATGCCCCCATCTACTTCGCCGAGGACGAGAAACCGTTGCTGTCCGCCACACCCTGCAAACAGGGATTCCTGCTGCGGACAGCGGATTACGGTGAACTGTTCGGCGAGCTGGGCGGAATCTATCAGCGAAAGAACGACAACACCATCTTGTGCGCCGTCCGTCGGCTGAACGAGATAGGCTACAAACTTACCGGCACGCAAGTAGCCGAAGGGTTTGCCCACGTGTGCGCCACTACGGGACTGATGGGCCGTTGGCAACAGTTGTCGACGAAGCCGACGCTCATTTGCGACACGGGGCACAACACGGGCGGATTCGCCTACCTCTCCGAGCAGTTGAAACGACAGCAGTGCGAGACGCTGCGGATTGTGTTCGGCATGGTGAACGACAAGGACATACGCGGTGTGTTGGCGATGCTGCCTACGGATGCGCACTACTACTTTACGCAAGCCAGCGTGCAAAGAGCCATGCCGGTGGAGAAACTGCAAGAGCTGGCACAGCCGTTCCAGCTGGTGGGCGACCGCTACCCTACCGTGGAAGAGGCCGTAAGGGCGGCGTACGAGGATGCCTCGCCGCAAGATTTCATCTATGTAGGCGGCAGCAGTTTCGTCGTGGCAGACCTGCTCTCGTCGGCATTCGGGCAGTCCCTCATGGAAAAATAATTTCCCTGACTGGAATGAATTATTTCTCCAGTCAGAGAAATATTCCTGCCTGAGACAAATGGAAACGCCCACCCGATCGGAACAAATTTCCCCCCGTTTCCTTTGCGGATGCCAAAAAGGTTGTTTACCTTTGCCCGTATCATAAACAAATACCATGGACGATTTTCAGACACACTCAGGATTATACCGTCATGACTTTCAACAAACGATTGACGGAAAAGAAACGGACTTGTACGTGCTCACCAACGAAGCCGGCGGAGAAGTGGCGGTCACCAACTACGGATGCGCCCTCCTCACTTGGTTGGTTCCCGACAAAGAGGGAAAGATGGGCAACGTCCTGCAAGGACACGACAGCATACAGCATTTGATAGACAGCGATGTCGACTGCCTCAGTACTACCATAGGCCGATACGGCAACCGTATTTGCGACGGGCGTTTCACGCTGGACGGCAAAGAGTATCGGTTGGAGTGTAATAACGGCAAGAACTCACTGCACGGAGGTCCCAAGGGTTTCCACAAGAGGGTATGGACGATGGTGAGCCAATCCGGCAACGCCGTCACGTTCCGTTATCAGGCGCAGGACGGTGAAGAGGGATTTCCAGGGACATTGTCCGTCACGCTGACCTATTCGCTGGACAACGACAACGCCCTAAGGATGGATTACCGGGCGGAATGCGACAAGAAGACGATTGTCAACTTGACCAACCACGCCTTCTTCAGCCTTTCGGGCATCGGCAATCCGACACCCAGCCAAATGGGCAACATCGTCACCATCAACGCCGACTTCTACTTGCCTACCGACGAGACCAACATCCCCACGGGCGAGATTCTGAAAGTGGCGGATACACCGATGGACTTCCGCACACCGCACGCCATTGGTGAGCGTATCGACGAACCGTTTGAGCAATTAAAATGCGGACACGGCTACGACCACTGCTACGTGCTGAACAAGACCGAAGCGGGCGACAATACCCTTGCCGCCACCTGCTTCGACCCCGTCAGCGGACGTACGCTGGAGGTGTTCACCACCGAACCGGGCGTACAGTTCTACACCGCCAACTGGAATCACGGCATGAAAGGGGCATTTGGCAGTACGTTCCCCGACCGGAGTGCCGTATGCTTCGAGGCGCAACATTTTCCCGACACGCCCAACCGGAGCTACTTCCCTACCGCCGTGCTGAATCCGGGCGAGACGTACAAGCAGACAACCGTCTACCGCATCAAGATTAATCACTAAACACATCAAGCAATATGGATATAGAGTACGTGAGAAGCCGCTTCATCAAGCACTTTGATGGAGCAACAGGTTCTGTTTACGCGGCTCCGGGCCGCATCAACCTGATTGGTGAACACACTGACTATAATGGAGGCTTCGTCTTCCCCGGCGCAATCGACAAGGGGATGGTCGCGGAGCTGAAACCTAACGGGACAAACAAAGTACGCGCCTACTCCATCGACCTGAAGGATTATGTGGAGTTTGGTCTGAACGAAGAAGACGCTCCGCGCGCCAGTTGGGCCCGCTATCTGTTCGGCGTCTGTCGGGAGATGATTAAACGGGGCGTGAAGGTGGAGGGATTCAACACTGCTTTTGCCGGGGATGTGCCCTTAGGCGCGGGCATGTCTTCGTCCGCCGCACTCGAAAGCGCCTACGCTTATGCACTCAACGACCTGTTTGGCGACAACCGGGTAGACAAGTTCGAGTTGGCGAAGGCGGGTCAGGCCACAGAGCATAATTACATTGGCGTAAACTGCGGCATCATGGACCAGTTTGCTTCCGTGTTCGGAAAGAGAGACCAACTCATCCGGCTGGACTGCCGTTCGCTGGAGTATCAGTACTTCCCCTTCAAGCCCGAAGGCTACCGTTTGGTGTTGCTCGACTCCGTGGTGAAACACGAACTGGCATCGTCCGCCTACAACAAACGCCGCCAGAGCTGCGAGGCCGTGGTAGCCGCCATCCAGCAGAACCATCCGCACGTCGGCTGCTTGCGCGACGCTGACATGGAGATGCTGAAAGAGGTGTCGAACGCAGTGTCACAAGAGGACTACAAACGTGCCGAGTACGTCATCGGAGAGGTGCAGCGTGTGCTGGACGTCTGCGACGCTCTCGGGAAGAACGACTACGAGACCGTGGGACAGAAGATGTACGAGACGCACCAAGGCATGAGCAAGCTTTATGAGGTCAGCTGCGAAGAGCTGGACTTCCTGAACGATTGCGCCAAGGCGCATGGCGTGACCGGATCGCGCGTCATGGGAGGCGGATTCGGCGGTTGCACCATCAATCTGGTGAAGAACGACCTGTACGACAGCTTTGTCCACGAGACCGTGGAACGCTTTGTCAGCCAATACAAACGTGCGCCCAAGGTGTACGACGTGGTCATCAGCGACGGAGCACGCAAACTGATTTAGGCCGTAAGCGAACCATCCGGAGGCGAGCGGTTCGCTTGCGTAAACGAATCCCCGCCCTCTTTGGGGTTGGGGCATACAGTTGAAATAGAGGAATTCTTTATGTTGTGCAGATAAATGGATAAAAAGTGTAAAATAAACACTTCCTTGTGTTGCATAACATAAAGTATTCCTCTTACGTTTTGGATTATTTGGCTTACCTTTACAACCGATTTTGAGATATTGTACAACCCAAACTTATGTTTTTTGCTCACCCACTCCGTAGAGTGGCTGACGGTTGAACGGCCTCAAACAAACGAGTAATCACATTAACAACTAATTTATAAATCATGAGAGACATGAAAAAGTCATTGATTGGATTGGGCGTAACCATGGCCTTGATGACCGCCTGTACGCCTAAAGCCAAACAAACAACCACCCTTTCGGGATTATCCCCCGAGAAATTCAAAACAGAAGTGAACGGCAAGCAGACTCAACTCTATACGCTTGTCAACGCGAACGGCATGGAGGTGTGCGTCACCAACTTCGGCGGACGTATCGTCTCCGTCATGGTACCGGACAAGAACGGAGCCATGCAGGATGTCGTCTTGGGATTCGACAGCATTGCCGACTACATCAACGTGCCGAGCGACTTCGGCGCATCCATCGGCCGCTATGCGAACCGCATCAACCAAGGCCGCATCGTCATTGATGACGTGGAAATCCAATTGCCGCAAAACAACTACGGCCACTGCCTGCACGGCGGTCCGCAAGGCTGGCAGTATCAAGTGTACGAAGGCAACCAGGCCAATGACAGCACACTGACCCTGACTATCCTTTCACCCGACGGCGACGCCAACTTCCCGGGCAACGTGACAGCCAGTGTCACCTACACCCTCACCGGCGACAATGCCATCGACATCAAGTACAACGCTACAACGGACAAGAAGACGGTTATCAACATGACCAACCACTCCTACTTCAACCTCTCCGGCAACGCGGAGAACACCGTTCTGGACAACTTGCTGTACGTGAACGCTTCCAACTTCACTCCGGTGGACAGCACGTTCATGACTACGGGGGAAATCACTCCGGTAGCAAACACTCCGATGGACTTCACCACCGCCAAGGAAGTGGGCAAGGAAATTGACGACTATGCCTACGAACAGCTGAAGAACGGTATGGGCTACGACCACAACTGGGTGCTCAACACCAACGGCAACGACAAGGAAGTGGCAGCCCGCCTGGTTTGCCCCGAGACAGGCATCACGCTGGAGGTTTACACCGACGAACCGGGCATCCAAGTCTACACGGGTAACTTCCTCGACGGTACGGTTACCGGAAAGAAAGGCATCATCTACAACCAACGCGTGGGCATCTGCCTGGAGACCCAACACTATCCTGACACCCCGAACAAACCGGAATGGCCGTCGGCTTACCTCGAACCGGGACAGACTTACACGAGCCACACGGTGTTCAAATTCGGCGTAGAGAAATAACCAACATAACAAATAAACAACACATTAACTAATTAAATGAATGCATCAGGATTCGCTACCATTGATTACGCAATCTTTGGAGCTTACATTGTTCTCTTGATCTTCTTGGGACTATTCCTGTCCCGCAACAAGAAGGGACAAGAGAAAAACGCCAACGATTACTTCTTGGCAGGAAACACGCTGACTTGGTGGGCAGTAGGTGCCTCACTGATTGCAGCCAACATCTCCGCCGAACAGTTTATCGGCATGAGTGGTTCGGGTTACAAAATCGGTCTGTGCATCGCGGCATACGAGTTGATGGCCGCCGCAGCCCTGATTCTTGTAGCCAAGTTCTTATTACCCGTGATGATTGAACGGAAGATATTCACCATCCCGCAGTTCCTCCGCGAACGTTACAACAGCGGTGTGGGTTTGGCGTTCTCCATCTTCTGGTTGTTCCTCTACGTGTTTGTCAACTTGACTTCCGTTGCCTGGTTGGGTGCGTTGGCCATTGAACAAATCTTGGGTATTGACCCCCAATTCCGTATGTACATCATCATCGCCTTGTTCGTCATCGCCGGTGTCTACTCCATCTATGGAGGCCTGTCGGCTGTGGCTTGGACAGACGTTATGCAGGTTGTCTTCCTTGTCGGCGGTGGTTTGATTACCGCTTACTTCGCTCTCGAAGCCGTGTCCGGCGAAGGTCACGGTGCATGGGAAGGCTTCACCATCATCTTCGACAAACTGAAATCCATACCCGACGACACCCACTTCAACCTGATTGTGGATGCAGCCAAGTCGCCCGACTCATTCAAAGACCTGCCGGGCATCGTGGTTATTGTCGGTGGTCTGTGGCTGACCAACTTAGGTTACTGGGGTTTCAACCAGTACATCATCCAGAAAGGTTTGGCGGCAAAGAGCTTGAAAGAGGCTAAGAAAGGCCTTATCTTCGCCGGCTTCCTGAAGATTCTGATTCCTTTCATCGTTGTATTGCCGGGTATCTGCGCATACGTGATGTTCAACTATCCAGAGTCCATCCCCGGACTGCAGGAAGGCTACTTCCAGATTTCCGGAGAGATAAAGGTTTCCGACGAAGCCTATCCTTGGTTGATTCACAACTTCACGCCTGTAGGCATCAAGGGATTGTCGTTCGCGGCTTTGGCTGCTGCCGTCATCTCGTCTCTGGCTTCCATGTTCAACTCCACCTCCACCATCTTCACGATGGATATCTACAAGCAGTACATCAACAAGTCCGCTTCGGAAAAGAAACTGGTGAACGTAGGCCGTATCACGGCTTTGGCTTCCTTGATTATTGCCGCCATCGCCGTTGAACCGCTGTTGGGCGGTCTCGACCAGGCCTTCCAGTACATCCAGGAGTATTCTGGTTTCATCTATCCGGGTATCGTCATCGTGTTCGGTCTGGGTCTGTTGTGGAAACGTGCTACAGGCAAGGCGGCCGTATGGACCTCCATCGCCACCATCCCTGCCGGTGTGTTCTTCAAGGTTACCTTCCCCGACATGCCGTTCCAGTTCCGTATGGGTTACGTGTTCATCGTATTGGCCATCATCTTCATCGCTGTCACTTACAGCGACAAGTCGGCCCGTGCCGTTGAGCAACCTATCGCTGAGGACCGCGCCAAGATGATGAAGTGGAGCCGCATCCTCGGTATCTTCGCAGCCATCTGTTTGGCAGTGGCGGTCATCGAGAAGATTATGCTCATGGCTGGCAGTGAACTCGCTTTGCACCTCGACAACATCGGATTCGAGTCGTTCTTCTTCACGGCGGCTTTCTTGGCCGTACTCTCGTTGTTCCTCTACTCCAACTCGAACGACAAGAAAGAAGATGTCAAGGCTTTGGCCATCGACTTGAGCCTGTTCAAGACCGACAAGGGCTTTGCTATCGGTGCAGGCGGCATTTGCCTGATTTTGGCAATACTCTACACTATATTCTGGTAATAACGGTATATGACATCTTACTATACTGTCAATCCTAAATTCTACGTCTCCGTTGATTGCATCATTTTTGGATTCAATCAACGGGGATTGAGTTTACTTCTTCTGAAAAGGAAGATGGATCCCGAACGGGGTAAATGGTCCTTGATGGGAGGTTTCGTTCAGGAGAACGAGAGCGTGAACGACGCGGCCAAACGTGTACTGCGCGAACTGACCGGTTTGTCGGACGTGTTCATGGAACAGGTCGGCGCTTTTGGTGAGATTCACCGCGACACCGGCGAACGGGTTGTCTCCGTTGCCTACTACGCATTCATCAACATTGATGAGTACGACAAGGAGTCGGTGAGAAAGCACAACGCCTACTGGACGGAGATTCACAATGTACCCGGATTGATTTTCGACCACGAACAGATGGTCAAGCAGGCGCTCGAGCAGATGCGCCGGAAAGCGGCGATAGCCCCTATAGGTTTCAACCTGCTTCCAAGATATTTCACCCTGACACAGTTGCAAAATCTCTATGAAGCCATCTATGGCCAGCCCATTGACAAGCGCAACTTCCGCAAAAAAGTGGCAGAGATGGGTTTCATTGAGCAGACGGACATGATAGACAAGACCAGCTCCAAACGGGGAGCCAGGCTCTATCAGTTCAACCAAAACGTATTTGACAAAGACCCAAAATTCAAACTTTATAAGATATGCTAGAAGGATTAAAAGAGAAAGTGTTCAAGGCTAACTTAGACCTCGTGAAACATGGTTTAGTGATTTTCACATGGGGCAACGTTTCGGCCATCGACCGTCAGTCGGGACTGGTTGTCATCAAACCGAGCGGAGTAGCCTACGACGTAATGAAAGCGGAAGACATGGTGGTTGTGGACCTCGACGGCAACATCGTCGAAGGGAACCTTAACCCCTCTTCAGACACCCCTACACACCTCGTACTGTATAAAGCGTTTCCGGAGATAGGAGGCGTGGTACACACCCACTCCACCTACGCCACCGCATGGGCGCAAGCCGGAAAGGACATTCCCAACATCGGCACCACACACGCCGACTACTTTTATAAAGAGATACCTTGCACGGCGGACATGACCGAAGCCGAAGTGATGGGTGACTATGAACTGGAGACAGGCAACGTCATCGTAAAACGCTTCCAGGGCATGAACCCCGTACACACACCGGGCGTACTGGTGAAGAACCACGGACCTTTCGCATGGGGCAAAGACGCCCACGAAGCGGTGCACAACGCCGTGGTGATGGAACAAGTGGCCAAGATGGCCAGCATCGCTTACTTGGTGAACCCGCAACTGACCATGAATCCGTTGCTCATCGAGAAGCACTTCAGCCGCAAGCACGGGCCTAACGCCTATTACGGCCAGAAGACGAAATAACGAAACGGAAACAACATAACAAATATATATATAATACATACTGATATGGCATTTGAAAATTTAGAGCTTTGGTGGATAACCGGAGCGCAGCTCCTCTACGGAGGCGAGACAGTTAAAATCGTGGACGGTCACTCAAAAGAAATGGTCGAAGGCCTCAACAATGGCGGAATCATTCCTATTAAGGTAGTGTACAAAGGCACGGCCAACTCCTCTAAAGAGGTAGAGGCAGTGATGAAAGCCGCCAACAACGACGACAAGTGCGTGGGTGTGATTACATGGATGCACACTTTCTCTCCGGCCAAGATGTGGATTAAGGGACTTCAGGCTCTTCAGAAACCGCTCCTCCACTTCCACACGCAATACAACAAGGAGATTCCTTGGGACACCATGGACATGGACTTCATGAACCTGAACCAAAGCGCGCACGGCGACCGGGAGTTCGGACACATCTGTGCGCACCTGCGCAAACCCCGCAAGGTGGTGTCGGGTTACTGGAAAGACGAGAAACCGCAGAAAGCCATCGCCGTATGGGCACGGGTCGCCGCGGCTTGGGCTGACGCTCACGACATGAGAATCCTCCGCTTCGGCGACCAGATGAACAACGTAGCCGTAACCGACGGTGACAAGGTGGAGGCGGAAGTACGCCTCGGCTACCACGTGGATTACTACCCGGTCTCTTCACTCATGGACTATTTCAAGAATGTGACGGACGCGGAGGCTGATGCCCTCGTTGAAGAGTACAAGAAACTCTACACCATCAAGATTGATGAGTCCGGTGAGGAAGAATACTGGAAACGGGTAAAGAACGCCGCAAAGGCTGAAATCGCTATACGCCGCGTGCTCAAGGACGAAGGAGCCAAGGGTTTCACCACCAACTTCGACGACCTCGGCGAGGCGGACATCAACGATCCGAACTTCCTCGGCTTCGACCAGATTCCGGGTCTCGCTTCACAGCGTTTGATGGCGGAAGGTTATGGTTTCGGTGCCGAAGGCGACTGGAAATCGGCCGCTCTCTATCGTACCGTATGGTACATGACGCAGGGACTTCCTACCGGCGTTTCATTCCTTGAGGACTACACCCTCAACTTCGACGGAGAGAACTCAGCCATCCTTCAGTCACACATGCTGGAGGTTTGTCCGCTCATCGCGTCCAACAAGCCGCGTCTGGAAGTTCACTTCCTTGGCATCGGCATCCGCAAGAGCCATACTGCCCGACTCGTGTTCGACTCAAAGACGGGTGATGGCGTTACGGCAACAGTCGTAGACCTCGGCAACCGCTTCCGCCTCATCGTCAACGACGTGAAGTGCATCGCTCCCAAGCCCCTGCCTAAACTTCCCGTTGCCAACGCCTTGTGGATTCCGCAGCCCAACTTCGAAATCGGCACGGAAGCATGGATTCTCTCGGGTGGCACTCACCACTCCGTCATGTCATACGACATCACGCCAGAGTATTGGGAAGACTATGCAGAGATTGCCGGCATCGAGATGGTCCACATCGACAAGGACACAACCGTTTCCAACATCAAGCAGACACTCCGCAACAACGAGGTTTACTACATGCTCAACAGAGCGCTCTATATGTAATCAAAACACGTTCGGGTGGCATAGTGCCACCCGAATTTAATCATTAATTCTTTTATAAGTATGGACGCAAGACAAACAATCAAAGCAGGAAAGGCCGTACTGGGAATCGAGTTCGGTTCCACCCGCATCAAAGCTGTTTTGATTGACCAAGACAACAAGCCTATAGCACAAGGAAGTCACACTTGGGAAAACCAGCTGGAGGACGGACTTTGGACCTATAGCATCGAAGCCGTCTGGTACGGACTGCAGGACTGCTACGCGGACTTGCGAAAAAACGTTCTGGAGCAATACGACACGGAGATTGAAATCCTTGCGGCTATCGGCATCAGTGCCATGATGCACGGATACATGCCTTTCAAGGGCAACGACATCCTGGTTCCCTTCCGTACTTGGCGCAACACGAACACGGGAAAGGCCGCAGCGGAGTTGTCGGAACTTTTCAACTACAACATACCTCTCCGCTGGAGCATTTCACACTTGTATGAGGCCATCCTGGACAATGAGGAGCACGTGGCGGACATCGACTATCTCACTACCCTGGCAGGTTACGTACACTGGCAGATTACCGGTGAGAAAGTGTTGGGTGTCGGCGACGCTTCCGGAATGCTTCCGGTTGACCCGAAGACCAAGACTTATGATGCCGCTATGGTGGAGAAGTTCGACAAACTCGTCGAGCCGAAGGGATTTACGTGGAAGTTGCTCGACATCCTGCCTAAGTCGTTGAGTGCCGGCGAGGATGCCGGCCATCTCACACCGGAAGGAGCCAAAAGGCTGGACGTTTCCGGACACTTGAAACCGGGTGTCCCCGTATGTCCTCCCGAGGGGGATGCGGGCACGGGCATGGTAGCCACCAATTCCGTGAAGCAACGCACCGGAAACGTTTCCGCAGGAACATCTTCCTTCTCGATGATTGTGCTCGAGAAAGAACTCTCCAAGCCGTATGAGATGATTGACATGGTGACCACCCCTGACGGAAGTCTCGTGGCCATGGTCCACTGCAACAACTGCACGTCCGACATCAACGCCTGGGTGAAGATTTTCAAGGAATACGCCGAGCTTCTCGGCGTGGAGCAGACTCCCGACCAACTGTATACGCGCCTGTTCAACCTTGCGCTCAAGGGCGATTCCGATTGCGGCGGACTGATATCGTACAACTACATATCCGGCGAACCTGTCACAGGACTGGCCGACGGACGTCCCCTCGTCATACGTTCGGCCAACGACAAGTTCACCTTGGCCAACTTCATGCGCGCGCATCTGTACGGTGCCATCGGAGTGTTGAAGTTCGGCAATGATATCCTCTTGAAGGAAGAGCACGTGAAGGTGGACCGCATCACAGGCCATGGAGGTTATTTCACGACCAAGGGTGTGGGACAGAAGATGCTTGCCGCCGCACTCAACTCGCCCATCTCCGTCATGGAGACTGCCGGCGAAGGCGGAGCCTGGGGCATCGCCCTGTTGGCGGCATATCTGGTCAACAATGCGGACGAGCGGTCACTTGCCGACTATCTCGACAAGGTGGTGTTTGCCGGCAACGAAGGCACGTCAGTAGAACCGGACCCCGTTGATGTCGAAGGATTCAACAGATACTTGGAGAACTACAAGCAGTGTCTGCCCGTTGAACAAGCGGCGGTAAATTGTAAGAGTAATAATTAATAAATAGATTTAGATGAATTCAATTCAAGTTTTAAATCATGCGGCCGACAACATCCGTATCTTGGCCGCATCCATGGTAGAGAAAGCCAAGTC
>CAVJRQ010000007.1:0-2615 GCA_963652075.1 Acutalibacteraceae bacterium | reverse complement strand
CCGTATCTTGGCCGCATCCATGGTAGAGAAAGCCAAGTCTGGTCACCCGGGAGGAGCCATGGGTGGTGCGGATTTCATCAATGTGCTGTACTCAGAGTTCCTGCAGTACGACCCGCAGAAGCCTGAATGGGTAGGTCGCGACCGTTTCTTCCTCGATCCGGGTCACATGGCCCCGATGCTCTATGCACAGCTGTCCCTTATCGGCAAATTCACTCTCGAAGAGCTGGAACAGCTCCGCCAGTGGGGCTCTCCTACTACGGGTCATCCCGAATTCGACATAATACGAGGCATTGAGAACACGTCCGGTCCGCTCGGACAAGGACACGTGTACGCCATCGGAGCCGCCATCGCCGCCAAGTTCCTTGCAGCGCACACAGGCAACCCGACGTTCGCGAAAGAGACCATCTACGCGTATATCTCCGACGGAGGCGTTGAGGAGGAAATCAGCCAAGGCGGCGCACGCATCGCCGGCATCCTCGGTCTGGACAACCTCATCATGTTCTACGATTCAAACGACATCCAGCTGTCCACCGAGACAAAGGTAGTCATGAATGAGGACACGGCCGCCAAGTACAGAGCCCTCGGATGGGAAGTGAAAGAAATCTGCGGCAACGACGCGTCACAAATCCGTGAAGCTATCCAGTGGGCAAAAGCCGTACAAGGCAAGCCTACGCTCATCATCGGTAAATGTATCATGGGTAAGGGCGCTTTGAAGGAAGACGGCTCGTCGTACGAAGCGAACTGCAAGACACACGGAGCTCCCTTGGGAGGCGACGCGTTCCGCAACACGGTTAAACATCTGGGTGGCAACCCTGATGCGCCGTTCCAAATCTTTGACGATGTAAAGGAACTGTATGCTAAGCGTGCCGAAGAACTGAAAGGTATTTGTGCCGCACGTTACGCCGAAGAGGCGGAATGGGCCAAAGCCAATCCGGAGAAGAAAGCGCAGCAAGACGAGTGGTTCAGCGGTGCGGCTCCGAAGGTGGACTGGTCGAAGATTCAGCAGAAAGCGAACGATGCCACCCGCAGCGCAAGTGCCGCGGTTCTTGGTGCTCTCGCAGAGCAGGTGCCCAACATGATTTGCGCATCGGCTGACCTCTCGAACTCCGACAAGACGGACGGATTCCTGAAGAAGACACATGCGCTTGCCGCAGGCGACTTCACGGGAGCGTTCTTCCAGGCTGGCGTTGCCGAGTTGTCTATGGCATGCTGCTGCATCGGTATGGCACTCCATGGAGGTGTCATCCCCGCATGCGGAACGTTCTTCGTATTCTCCGACTACATGAAACCTGCCGTACGTATGGCTGCCCTTATGGAACTCCCCGTGAAGTTCATCTGGACCCACGATGCGTTCCGTGTGGGTGAAGACGGTCCTACACACGAACCGGTTGAACAAGAGGCACAGATTCGCCTGATGGAGAAGCTGCAAAACCACCATGGCAAGAACTCGATGCTCGTTCTCCGTCCCGCCGACGCGAAGGAAACTACGGAAGCATGGAAACTGGCCATGGAGAATACCTCTACGCCATCCGCACTCATCCTCTCGCGCCAGAACATCACAGACCTGCCAGCCGACAATGACTACACGCAGGCTGCCAAGGGTGCGTACGTCATTGCGGGTAGCGATGCCTGCCCGGATGTCATCCTCGTTGCTTCCGGTTCAGAAGTATCCACGTTGGTTGCCGGTGCTGAACTCCTTCGCAAGGACGGAGTGAAATGCTCCATCGTGAGTGTACCTTCTGAAGGGCTCTTCCGCACACAGTCCGAGGAGTACCAGAACGCTGTCCTTCCAGTCAATGTCAAGAAATTCGGTCTTACGGCCGGACTTCCCGTCACCCTCGAAGGACTCGTTCCGCGCAGCGAAGGAACCGTATGGGGTTTGAAGAGTTTCGGTTTCTCAGCACCCTACAAAGTGCTTGACGAGAAACTTGGCTACACGGCCGAGAATGTCTACAACCAAGTGAAACGGATGCTATGAAAGTGATTGGTTTAGCCTCCGACCATGCGGGCTTCGAGCTGAAACAGTACGTAAAGAGCTGGCTCGATGCACATGGTATAGCATATAAAGACTTTGGTACGTACTCCGGAGAAAGTTGCGATTATGCCGACTACGCCCACCCCTTGGCATTGGCCGTCGAGAACGGCGAATGCTACCCCGGTGTAGCCATCTGTGGCAGCGGTAACGGCATCAACATGACGCTCAACCACCATCAAGGCATCCGTGCCGCCCTCTGTTGGATACCGGCTATATCCCACTTGGCCCGTCAGCACAACGATGCCAACGTGTTGGTCATGCCGGGACGTTTCATCGACACGAACACGGCGGACAAGATACTCACCGAGTTCTTCAACACCCCGTTCGAAGGCGGTCGCCATCAGCGTCGTATTGATAAGATTCCCGTGAAGTGACCCTTGCGGAACAGTGAAACCCTCATCGGGTTTTCCATAGATACAGCGGGTCGGTATGAAGAATGATTCATATCGACCCGCTTTCCGTTATAATCCAAGAGGTCTGACTGACGCAGGCGAGGCTTCAAACGAAAGTACTTACGTTGGCTTGTGTAAGTACTTACGTTGGCTTGTGTAAGTACTTACGTTGACTGATGAAAGTACTT
>CAVJRQ010000006.1:0-46586 GCA_963652075.1 Acutalibacteraceae bacterium | reverse complement strand
ATGACCGATGGTAATAATTTCTCAAATCCTTCCAAGTTCAGTCGTTCCATGCATATGATGACTACCTTTCTTCATTTGAAGCACTCGTCAAAGGAGTGTTTATGAAGAACGGACAAGCATTGTCCAACCGATGTAAGAATCAGCATCTAATAGTGTAAAATTTAGTATCATTTATGTTCTGACAATTGTCAGCAATGTTTACGACAATTGTCATTCACGTTTACGACAGTTGTCAGCAATGTTTATGACAACTGTCATCCACTGTTGTGACAGTTGTCATTCAATCATCAAGGTCTACAAGTTGAACGTGACTGATTGATGTCTTTCAGGGTTGAAGCGCATATGTTACTTTTGTTCATGCCGATGTAATCGGTCATTAACTGCCTTATTTTTCCGATGCGGAGAGCTACAGGATTGTACAACCGTTGGGCTAACGGCAGTCAGTAAGCGCAAAGGGGACTTGGTATGGGCTGTTACTTAATGTGCTGCGGATTTTTAGAATAGACAAATTTTCTCCTTCATTCGTTGCATTATTTCATTATAATATCTACTTTTATCAGCCGAATCCTATATAACCATAGCTGCTATGATAAAACGAGTTATCAAGATTACCCTGCTACTGCTGTTCCTGATAGTCTTTGACCAGTCGTGTACGAACAGGGACTTCAGCAAGATGCCGCCAATGACCGTTTCGCGTGCGGTGTCGCTCTATTCCGTGTATAACCCCTTCAACATCCAACCTGCCTACCTGTCGTTGAAGGAAAAGGTAAAGGCTTCTTATGCGGAGAACGCTAAGGAGGGAGGCATCGTGCCCCTCCGGAAATTGGCTGCAGGCATAAAAGGATTTGACCAACTGGAACAAAAAGACCGTTTGTCCCTTATGACCGCATGCTGCTTCTTGTTGTTCATCGTGGCGATAATCGTCTTTAGCGTCTTGTTGCGTCGAAACAAACTGAAGATTCATCTGGAAGAGAAAACCCGACAAGGTACTTCCCTCTAAATCTGTAATAGTATGGAAAAGTATATCAACGATAAATCGGTGAGACTTACCGCCGAAGAAGAGAAACGGTTCCGCGATCTCCTTGACCAATGGTGCGATAGCGAGAAGGGGTACGATGGAGAGCGTTTCGGACAAAAGGTTGAAATCAAGGCCGTGGTTCAGTCCGCCGTCTATGCCGCAAGTGTGCAAACGCAATATGACGAGCGTGTCCTCGATCGCGGTTATCAACCCACCAACCGGGATTTCTCCCCAACCGTCACGGACTTCAGCCAGATAGACGTGTGGTCGTATGCCGGAGCGTTGCCCACCTCTTTTGCGCAAGACAAGAAATCCATTGTTGTCGACGGGTCACGCCAGACCAAAACCTGTCATACCTGTAGCGGTAACGGCCGTGTCACTTGCCCGACATGTAACGGAAGCGGGCACGTAATGAAGGAACGCAGGATTGAAGAGCCCTGTGCCTCCTGCCACTCCAACGGATACGTCACGCGCCCGAAAACGGAGACCTATTGGGGCTATCGGGGCTCGAAAGTCCGGTACAACAGTGGCGGCGACGGGCGTGTCCATCTTACGGAGACCGTCTCCGAAAAAGTTCCGTGCGGCAGATGTAACGGGAAAGGAAAGATTGTCCGGACGGAGACCTATCGAGACACGTGCGACGAGTGTGGAGGAAAAGGGAAGATTCCTTGCCCCACTTGTGAGGGTAGCGGGCGATTGATGCACTATATCTTCATCAAAAAGAGGCTGTATAACCAGACCCAAAGTCGCTACATCGTTCCCGTTATGCTCGACCCGGACGAACAGCGCGAGATTTGCGGGGTCATCACCCCGGATGAATGGCGGCAACTGGACGTGTACTCCATAGAGCGGACCGACTTCGCCAATTGCCCGGCAAACCAGCTTCCCATCGTGGGGAATATGGTCAACGGCCTGCTCTCGTCGATAACGGACAGTTCCTCTTCCAAAGTATGCTTTAGCCGTCTCACCACCCTCAAGTGCGACGCGACGGTTGTGCGTTACGAGTATGCGGGAAAAGCGTATCGCTGCGCCCTGTTGGGGTCGGGCTGGCGGCTGTTTGCCGTTTCCTCGCCCATCTCCGACTATGCGGACAAGTTGCGCAAGAGTGCCATAGAGAGTGCCGAGGCGCAGGATATCGGCTCTACCTGGAAGCGTCTCAAGCAAATCCGGAAGTTCTCCCAATCCTCCGAGACCGACAGGGTCGCCCTCGAACAGGTGGAGAACCGGATGGCCCTGTCGGCTTATTACGGGAAGTTAGGCGGTGTCCTGTTGGGCTTCTTCCTGCTCTTCCCCGTCCTGACCGACTACTTGTCCTATTACAACATTGTGGCTCCGTGGACGCAGCTTCTCAACTACGTCTATAGTCCCGTCTTGGACGCTCCCTGCCGGGCAGTCGTCGGTCTGGTTCTCTCCTTTTGGATTGTCAAGAACACGTGGCTGTTCAAGACTCCCCGTTGGCTTTATCTGCACAATGCAGGTGCCGTGCGTGTCCTCTTGGGCTTGACGTGGGGCGTATTGTCGGTAATAGCCGCCTCGATAATCGTTGTCGTGCTCAATTATCTGGGCGCGCTGCACGTGCTATGGTTTGTCGTTTTGTTGCTGATTGGCTTGATAGGTTTCGTCGTGATGCTTGTCATTGGAGTCATTATCCACCTGTTGGGATAATAACTCCAATGCAGCCTGTTACTTCAGCGCTTCTTCCACGGCTTTTACCAATAGGTGGTCGTGGAGGTTTCTCATGACGATGTATCCGTTCTTGTCCAACAGCAGGACAAACGGTATGGCGGCGACCCCGTAGTCCTTGGGAGCTTGGCCTTTCCATCCTTTCAGGTCAGACATTTGCGGCCATTCCATGTCCTGTTTCTCCAAGGCACGCAGCCAGGCGGCCTTGCTTGTGTCCAATGAGATGCTGACGATGTCCAGTCCTTTGGCATGGTATTTTTGGTAGAGGTCCTTCAGGAAAGGAATCTCCATGACGCACGGACCGCACCACGAAGCCCAAAAGTCTATCAGCAACACCCTGCCGGGTTTCACGTAATCGGACAAGCGGACTGCGTTCCCTTTCGGGTCCATTCCCTCCACCTCACGGTAACGGTGTCCCTCCGACATCTGTTTCTGTGAGTTCTGGAAATATTCCTGTTCCTGTCGCTTCCTCTCCTCTTTCTCCTGGTAAGCCTTGAGCAACAGGGGGTCTACGTTTTGCGTCAGGAATAGGCGGTCTGCCTCCTCATACGATTCAAGAGGGAAGCGGAAAAAGAGAGCCGCTCCTGCCGCGTTGTGGATATTCTCGCGGACAAACTGGTTGTGCAGACTTCGATAGGGAACGTACAGCTCCCGGAGTTTGAGGCTATACTGCTCTCTCTCCTCGTTCGACAGAGAGCCTTGCCTCTCTTTCGCATCCCGCTCGGCTACAATCCGGTTTGTCTGTTCACGGATGCGGCGATTCTCCTTCAGCAGCAGTTCGTTGTACCGTTCGTTGACGGGCGTTCCCGTAACCGTCGCTCCCAAGGAATCGTAGGTAACCGTTATAACTCCCGGTTCCAGGAATAGGGTCTGTTGCGACAGGCAAAACAAATCCGTTGGAAGCATTGTGGCAAACTCTACCGAAGCCTCTTGGGGTTCTTCGTTCACCGACCCTTTCAGCGAAAAACGGTTCTCCTTCACTTGTGCGGAGTCCAGCACGACCATCTTCTCATAGTCGAACAAATCGCGCTTAACCAAATAGATGGTTCGCTTGTCACAGGAATTGTCCGGCAGGATGCCTTCCACGCGGAAAGCCTGCTCCTGTGCCTGCGCCAGCAGACACAAGAACAGACTCGCTAACAAAATGGTAGTCTTTCTCATTTCTTCGTGTTGTTCAAAAGTTGATTATACCGACCGGTATCCGTCAGAATGGCGATGGCTTGCTGCAACGCCCGGTTTCTTTCGTCCATTATCTCGTAGTAGCAGTTGTCATTGCCAAACAGCTCGCGTGCCACCAACGCTTTGAGCTGGAGCGCCACGAATGCCTTCGACTGTTCAAACGCCTCCTTGTCGAGCGGAATGCCGGCTCTCTCTTCCGCCATCTTGCAGGCTGCCGGCAACAGATCCTCTCCCGAAAAGAGTTTCTTGAACTTCTTCATGTCGGGGCAGGTCTTTACAAGTTCGTCACGGTGTGAGGCGGCGTATTCCCTTGCCGTCTGTTTCTGCACCCCGGCGTATGTCAGCAAGGCATACCAATCGGAGGAAGGTATCGTGTCCGCTGCCACCGTCACGTCCGGTGAGATGCCTCCACCGCCGTACAAGGTTCGTCCGGTTCGTAAGGAGCGGTAGGGCTTGTCCGTATCGCCAACGTTGTTGTCTCCCTGCGTCCGTGATGCCGCCTCCATGGCGTATTCCTCGCGTGACAAACCTTGATAGGGCTTCTGGATGGAGCGTCCGCAAGGGGTGTAGTATCTGGCGACTGTCAGCCGGAGAGCCGACCCGTCAGAGAAAGGAAGCGTCTCCTGAATCAAACCCTTTCCGAAAGTGCGTCTGCCTACCAGTACGCCCCTGTCCCAATCCTGTATGGCTCCCGCGAAGATTTCCGCTGCCGACATGGTCTGTTCGCTGACCAGTACAGCCAATCGTCCCTTCTCGAAGACACCCTCTTTTTGTCCTTTTACCACCTGTCGGTTGGAGTGCGCCCCTTCTGTCATGACAATCTCCTCTCCTTTGTGCAGGAACTCGTCGGCCAGTTCCAGGGCTGTCTCAAAGAAACCTCCTCCGTTGTTCTGTATGTTCAGTATCAGGTGTTTCATCCCTTGCCGTTGTAAGTCGCCCAGCCTTTCACGGAACTCCTCGGCGGTTGTTTCGGTAAACAGGTTGACGGTGATGCAACCGATGCCCGGCTTTACCATATAGGCCGCCGCAATGCCGGAGGGGGCTTTTGCCGCTTGTGTAGCTTGTGGGTCCTGTTCGGGAGCCGGGTTTCCGGTCAATACCTGCTCATTGGCTTTCGCCACCATGGGCGGCAGGTACTCCGAATGGGGGTCCAACTTCTCAATCAACTCCTTTATCTGTTGCTCCACCAAGGGAGACATGTTGACACTGTCCACGTACATGTGCCCGATGGCATACAAGGTCATGGAGAGTTTCTCTTCGGGTGAGGACTGTGCCAAGCCCGTCATTCTTGCCGAGGCGAGCAACAGGAACAGCGCATATTTACAGAAACGATTCATTTGGTGATTATTGTTTTATGTGATTATTAATCCATTCGAGGATAACGTCAAGAACTTTTGGTGACACCGGAGACGTTATCTTGGTGTATTCTTCCTGAGCACCGGTTTCGCAGGGGAGCAAGAGATGGTTCACCCCCTCTATGGGTACGGTGGTGACATCGTTGTTGTGGGCGAGGTAACGTTTCACGTTGCCCAGATTCTGCTCGCAATTCACCATGATGTCTTTCGTGCCGTTGAGAGCGAGCACGGGAACCGTCACCTTGCCCAGGTAATCGGCAGGGTTGTACCGAATGAAGAAGCGATACCAGGGTGAGGTCGCCTGCAGGATATACCGGTAGATAGGGAAGCGGAAATGGTCGAATTCGCCCGCATTCTGGCTCTTGAAGATGGAGTCGGACCTGGGTGCCCACTTGTCGTACGCCGCTTGCAGTTGGTTCGCCAAAGCCAGACTGTCCGCATCGGCATACTCGTAGGCAATGGGGAACATGATTCCGTTGATTTCGTCGTAGCGTGCCTTGTCGTAGTCCGGAATGGGGGCAGCGTGTACGATATCGATGTTTTGCTGGATAACCGAGCTCAGCCCGTCCGTCATTAAACCCGCAGCGGAAATCAGAAAGGCGACATCCTTGCAGCGAGCCGCGGCAATACTGGCCACCGCACCGCCTTCGCTGTGCCCGAGCAACCCTATCTTGTCCGGCTTTATCTCCTTGCGGGTCTTCAGGTAGTTCACCGCCGCAATGGCATCCGTGGCGAAATCGAACGTAGTCGCCTTGCTGTAGTCCCCGTTCGTTTCGCCTACTCCACGGTCGTCCGTCCGCAAGACCGCTATGCCGTGGTTGCTGAGGAATTCGGCTATCTCCTTGAACACTTTGTGTCCCGCCATCTCACCGTCCCGGTTCTGAGGGTTTGTTCCCGACAGGATGATTATGGCCACTGACTGTTTCTCTCCTTTGGGCAGAGTCAGCGTACCCCCGTAGCGCAGCGTGTCCGGTCCCGAAAAGGAGACGTTCTCTGCCCGGAAGGCATCGGACTCCTGCGCTTTGCAGAGGAGTCCGGTCAAGAGGGCTGCCATGAGCAGCCCTATGGTTTTGAACGTTCTCATTTCTCGTTCTTCAGATAATCAATTACAGTACTCAGTTCGTCAACCAGAGCCGTGGGACTGCCAAAGTAACCATTGGAAACCCAACGGGCGTGGCCGCGTTTGTCAATGACCATCTTCATGGGAATGCCGGAAGAGTGGAACAGTGAGGCGTACGTCCCGTAAGCCTTCTCGTTCTTCCCCTTGTCATTGGGGGCATCGTAGCACACCTGAAACTCGTCATACCCTTTGCTCTTGATGAACGACTTGATTTTCTCACGGAAGTTCCTGTCCGTCTCCATCGTCGCTACAAACAGGAAAGTCACCTCTTCGTCACCCTCGTATTTCTCCAGAGCCATCTTCATGCCCGGCATCGCGGCTTTGCAAGGCCCGCACCATGTCGCCCAGAAGTCGATTACGATGATTTTGCCTTTCAGCGTATTCATGTCCAGTTGTCCGCCTTGCATCTTTTCCAAAGAGAAGAGGGGCACGGGCGTGTCGATGAGCTTCGACAGAACTTCCTTGCGCAGCTCATTCAACTGTTCCTCTGATTTCAGTCCGTCGAAGTAGGCCTCAAAACCCTCCTCCGAACCGTTCCGTTGCACGTAGTCCTTCTTCAATGCCTCTTTCATGGCGGGCGAAACCGCATTGTCGTGCAGACTCGCCTTGATGACGGGCAGTATCTCGGCGGAACGGTTGTTCTTCACGAGCATCTTCACACGGAAATCATTGAAATCGGCATTGCTCGTGCCGATGTAAGCGGAGAGCGTGTCCACGAGAGCCATCGCCTCGGCAGACTTGTCGACATCATCGAGCAGTTTGGCGTAGTCAACCCAGGCGAAACAATTCTCCTTGTACAACCTGTTTCTCCATTCCTCGGGAGAGTAGGCCAATTCCGCCTTGGTACGCGGTCTTGTCATCAAGGCATTGCGAATCTTTGTGGCGATGGGGTAAATGTGCTGTGGCGTGACATCTCCGCGCTCATAAGGAATCTGGAAGATATGCCAGAAATAGGTGGCGAGCAGTGGACGCGGAGAGAAGGCGAGAGCCGGCTCTACACGGCTATAGTCATTCTGTTTTATGATAGGCGTGTAGACGTACGCGCGCAGCAGATTGCCGTAATAGTGGTCGAACATATTATCCAAGACAAAAGCGTCGGTAAAGTTCTCGGGCGGGAAACGCTTGAGGAACTCCTCGAAAGATTTCCCGGTTTCATCTTTTCCCTGTTGACCGAAGAGTTCCTTGGCAGCCTGCTCCCGTTCATATTCCCCATTGGGAAAACGGGACTTTACGCGTGCGGTAATCTCTTCCGAAAGGCTCTTGTCGCCCAATACGTTTTGCGCCACGTCCAAGGCTTTCAGCAGAAACTCTTCGCCACACGCCTTTTGGGCATCCATGTCAAGGGCAATCTTGAGGTTGTTGGTGAGCCGTTCCCGGTTTGCGGCGGTGGTGTCCGAAGCCGCGAACCGGGAGGCGAGCCAGAAGACGTTGGTCAGTTGCTCGGGGTGGTCGCGCAGCTCGTAGTTAATCCACATACGCACCACTTCATCGTCCTTCTTCTGGAAGTCCACCTGTTGCATGGTGGGAATACCGGCAAGCTCTTGCGTGCTCTTGCCCCGCAGGAATCCCCATCCCGTGTTGGCTCCGGGCATGCTCTTTCCGTTCGCGTCGAGGACAAAATAGGCATACTCCCATTCAACGGCCCCCACGTCCACCGTGTCGCAAGTGTAATATTTCCAAGCCAAGAGAGAGACCCCGGAGGGTACGGTAAAGGTCGATACAAGCCGGTCTCCCTTTTTCTGCAACGCCAAGTCCGAAGCTTCCCAATGGTAGTCTTTCCAACAATACATCACACACTTGATGTCCTCTTTTCCCTTGAGTACGGTCAAGTCCGGGCAATACGTGAACGTCGCTTCGTCGCCTTCGTGGAGGAACTTGGGTGAAACCTCCACCCTTTGTTGGGCGGACACGACAAGCGACATCATGCATGCCAGCACGAATAGAATCTTTTTCATAATTAAGTTTGTTTTAATCTCTTCTGTTTGCTCTTCATTCTTCTTTAAGCAGTTCTACTATGGCCACAATCTCGTCCATGAGTTGGCTTGGGCTGCCACTGTATCCTTCCGCTCTGTAGCGTATGCGTCCGTCCTTCAATATCGCTTTTTGAGGGATGGCCGATGTGCCTTTGAACATCGACTTGTAGACATCGGAGTACTGCTTGCCGCAATCAAAGAGCACAAGCATGTCGTGCAGGTTCTTCCGTTTCCATACCCCATTTACGCGGTCCGTGTCGGGCTCCTCTTGTGTGCAGACGAAATAGAACTTCACATGAGGGTCTGTCTTATACTTGTCCACAGCCATTTGCATGCCTTCCAAGGCGGCGATGCAGGGTGCGCACCACGTAGCCCAGAAATCGATAATGACGATGTCGTCCTTTGAGAAAGAAGCGGAGTTTACCTCTTCTCCGTTGATACCTGTCAGGCTGAAAGCGGCATAGGGTTCGTCAACCATACCCCGTGCCACGCTGCTCTTTATGTTTTCCAGATAGATAGGCTTTTTCAGCGAGTTGAAGTACTCGTCAAAGGTGGCTGCGGGTTTGACGGCCATACTCTGGTAGTGTTTCTTCAGTAGGGTGTGCAGTTCGCCGGTCATCAGTCCCGTGCCTGCGGAACTTTCAAGCGCTTTGACGGCTTCGTCATGTCTGCCGAGCTGCTCGAGGCTGGTCACATAGGCCTGGTTGCCCTGTGGATAGAATCCGCACCGCACGTCAGCCGGAATCTTTTCCATACATTCCACCGCCTCACTGTATCTTTCCGAGCGTTGCAGTATCTCTGTCTCCACGCCGAGATAATAGTACATCTGCTCGTTCTGCCCTTGTCCGGTCTCGGCGTTTCCCATTCCATACATGTCCACTTTCTGATCTTTCTTGGCATACATGGCGTCAATCATCTTGCGTGAGATGTCGACATACTCTTTCGGGTCGACGGGCGCTTTCATGATGAGAAACATGGGTCCGTGCCGGTAGAGGTCCACCAGCATGTTGAACTCCATCTCCGCCATCACCTCCACAAGCTTGTCGTAACGCTTCTCTCTCCAGAGGGTATTGGAGTAGCTCCTGTAGAAGTTGACGAACGTGAAACCTTGGTCGTCCGGATTCTTGTACCACTCCTCGATGGGGAAGTTGCGGCGAAACTGTTCAGCTGCGGCGTAGAAGGCTTCTCCTTGCATGGCGGAAATGCTGTCGGACGCAAGACGGCGCGCGAACTTTCCTTGCGGAAACTTCTTCAGCAACTTTATCTTGGCCTTTTGGGCGGCAGTGTTGTCTTTCTGTTTGAGCAGCAAGTCATAATACTCCGTTATCAGTTTTTGTTCGGGCGAGACTTTCTCTTGCGCCATCAGGGACGTTGTTGTGGTAGCGAACAGCAACGAGGCGGCAATCAGTAATTTTTTCATTCTGTATTTCTTATAAGATTTGTTCATTGTATATGGATAGGATTCTTGCCCCATGACAGGGCAAGAATCCTATAAGGTTTAGTACTGCAAACGGTTCATAAGCAGCTTGAGGTCACTTGCTCATTGCCCTCAAGTCAACGCCTACGGTCTCCTTGTAGTGGTCTATAAGGAAGTTCCACTTCTTGGCGACCGCAGGGTATTTCAGAAACTCGGCGGCTTCCTCGTCGGTAGCCTTCATAATCTGTGCCAGATAGTAATTGTAATCATTGGCTTTGATTGTCGTTTCCGCAACATTCGTCCAGGAGTCGAACGTGTCCGAGTATTTCATGTAAATCTCGCTGTACTTGCTGTATCCGTAGGCCGAGTAGTTCGGGATGAATCCCCGGTTGCGAAGCGCGTCCAGATCCTCCTGGGTGTAGTAAAATTCATAGTAACCGTAAGACCCGATTCCGGAAGTCATGGTCGGCTTTGTCGTATAGTCCGTTGCGGCATAGAACTCCTCGGGGTCGTCTATCAACCCGTTGCTCTTGTAGTAACTCCATACGGCGTTGAACAGCTCCGCTCTTCTCGTGCTCTTTTCATATTCGGTCATTGTCGGCATTTTGTTCAGTCCCGCAATGATGATGAAGTTGCCGTTGATGTAGTAGTTGTATGCGGTCTTCATGACGTATCCACCGCCAAAGTCGCGTTTCATATAGACGGAGTCCGCCAAAAAGATTTTGTAGGGCATGCCGCCTTTCTTCAGGAAGTCATCGGGGAAATAGTTCAACCAGATGTCTTCTATGTAGTCCAGCATAGCATCCACGTTGGCCGGGTCTCCCGTGGTGGCGATGTATTCGCGTCCGCCGCTTGAGGCGTTGCCGGTGTTCATCACCCACATGGCATCCTTGTTCGTGAAGTCGTAGAGCACATACGAACCATACTTGTCGTAATAATCGAGTATCCGCTGGTTAGCGGCATCAGACGCGCCGGACTGGGGCAAATCGTAGTCATTGAAGATGTCCAGTGGGCTTCCTATACCTTCACCGTCATCCGCACATGAAACCATGCACGCGCATACAGCCAAGATGGCTGACAGGTAATGTATCTTTTTCATATCTCTTTTCTCCTAATCTTTTATTCAGCGTCCTCGGCCTGGCGTTCCGCACCGTTGCGGCAGTCGTTCTGCTGAAGTTCAACATTCTTTTCAAACAATATGGTCGGGAAAGGCAACGTGTACATCGGGTCGTTGTGCTGAAGCGTGTATACCAGTATCGGACCGCCTTTCTCCGCCCGGTAGATGTGGGTAATTTCGGGCATACCCTGGCGACGCAGGTCGAACCAACGGAAACCCTCGAAACAGAACTCTTTTCGGCGCTCGTTGCGTACGGCGGTAAGCAATTCGTCTCCGCTCAGGTTCACATCGGTGTAGTTCATGATTCGGCTACGGCAGAAGGTATTCAGGTCGTCATTCGCGTCGTCGGTCTTTCCCAACAGGGCTTCAGCCTCCATCTTGTTGAGGTAGGCTTCCGCCGTACGGATATTCTGGCAAAGCGAGCTCGAACCGTAGGGTTTGCTGATGACGCTGTTGCTGCTGCTCAGTGTCAGGCCAAACTGAAGCCATCTCAAGTCGTTCGTCTGATCCCATATAGCCCTGAATCCGGTTGCATGACCCGACCAGTAGTTGAGGTTGCCTACGCGTGGACCCGGGCCGAAGAGCCACAGTATCTCCGGATTGTCGTAGGTGAACGGATTGTATTGGTATTCAAGATAGGCATCCCCAAGCTCCGTCGGCAGGTTCATCAACCGTATGCCTGTTTCCAGAGCCTTGTCGGCTTCGTCGATGCAATCCTGGTATCTCTCCATGAAGAGGTATACGCGGGAGAGGAGGATATGTATCGAGGGCTGGTTGACGCGGTAGTTCTTGTAGATGATTTCCAACGGATCCATCAACCTTGCCGCTTCCTGCAAATCGGGTACGATGACATCCTCGTACACTTGCGCTACCGTAGCGCGTGGAATGCCGTCTTTTGAGAGGTTGGCGTTCAGCTTCAAGGGTACGCCCAGAGCCTCTTTGTTGTAGTTGTAAGGTTCACCGTAGAGGTTGACCAACTGGAAGTAGAGCATGGCGCGTATGGCGAGTGCTTCCGCCTTCACACGGTCGCGGTCGGTCTGCGCCCCGAGGGCGTTGTCAATCTCGTCGAGAACGGCGTTACATCCCATTATCTTCTCATAGAAGCCGGCGTAGCTGGTGGCTGCGGCCGAGGTGTTGATGCGGGTTCCATAACCGTTCTGGTCCATCATATACGGTTGCCAAGAGTAGTATGGCAGGGGTGTAACAGACGATGATTCACCGGCAAAGCCGTCTATCGGGTTCCAGTTGGTGTCATAGCCTACCAAGTCCAGATACCCTTCGCAGTCGTCGTCCAGATACTCCACAAAGGAGTAGTCGGGAGCGTAATTGTCCGGATACCCGCTTCCAATCAACAACTCCGAGAAGTCGCTCGCTGTCTGAGGTATAATCTCACTCTGAGACTGTTCCTCCAAAAAGTCGCCGCAGCTTTGCAACATGCATCCAAAGGCGGCCAAAATCAATAGACCTATATTTTTTCTCATAACTACGTTGCTTGTTTGTTAAAATGTGAGGTTTAATGACAAGGACAATGAGCGGCGTGCCGGCCAAGAGGAGGTCTCAGGGTCGCGTCCGTCCCACTTGCTGTCAAAAGCGATAAAGAAAGGGTTGGTAAGGCTCAGCGTCACGTAGGCGTTACGTACACCCAAGCGGGAGATGAAGTCCTTGTCCACGTCGTACTGCAGGGAGATGTTGCGGCAACGGATGAAGTCCGTATCGGCTATGCGGGCCGTCGAACGGTTATACATCTCGTATACAGAGGTGGAGTAGGTGGAGTTACCATACTTGAGGTCGACATACAGGTCATTCGGGTTTCCTGCCGGGATAGAGGGGATGTCGGTGTACGCCTCGTCACCGCTGACACGCCAACGGTCGAACATGTAAGTCGGCACGTTCTTTTCGGGACGCGGAGCACCGGATGTCGCGAAGTACTCGGGCAGGTATGCCTGTGCGCCCAACGACATGGCGAACTGCGCACGCAGGTGGAAGTTCTTGTAACGGACAGAGGTGCTGATACCGCCCGATACGTCAGGTTCCGTGCAGCCGGCCTCCACCAGATATTCCTTGAAGTCCAAGGGCGTAGTCTCTTTCACGAGGTTGTTGAATGTCGGCTGTCCGTTTGTCGGGTCGAGTCCGGCAAAGTCGTAAGCGTAAAGCGTGCCGTAAGGTTTGCCTTCCACGATAGCCGTTCCGGCCAGGTAGTCCGACGGGGTGTTGACGAGTTCGTTGTTCTCCACCCGGTTGTAGGACTTGCTGGTGTTGAACGAAACAGACCAGGTCCAGTCTTTCGTACGGACAGGAGTGGTGCTGATGATAAACTCATAGCCGTAGTTCTTCATGACCGTTCCGTCGATGTATGCCGTGGAGACACCGTATTCCGGACTTACCTCCTGCGAGGAGAGCACCTTACTGTTCTTGCTGTAGTAGTTGAATCCCGCGCTCAGTCGTCCGTCGAAGAACGAGAAGTCAACGCCCAGGTTCCAGTCGCGCGTCTTCTCCCATCCCAAATCAGGATAAGGCAACGAGACAACCGTCAGATAGTACTGCTTGAAGTAGGTGTGAATACCTCCGTCCTTGGCAATCAGGTAAGGCGAGACGGCCGTGACGGCGTTTCCGCGCCATCCGTAAGAGAAGGAGAGGTCGAACATGTCGTACCAGTCGTGTGCCCAGTCCATCCAATGTTCCTCGCCGATACGCCATTTCGCTCCCAAAGAGATGCTGGGGTTGAAGCGGTGGTTCTCGTCCTGTCCGAAGCGGTTGGAAGCGTCCAATCGTCCGTTGAGGTTGAACACGTAACGGTTGTCAAAGCTGTAGACAGCCGTGAAATATTCGCTGAGCGTGTTGTTCAGGGTGTTGACCACGCTCGATCCTTTGCGCATCGCCTCGTGGTAATCCGTGCTGGTGGTGTAACCCGTCGCGTTGTGAAGGTCCGACTTGTCGGGAACCGTTGCGAACGTCTCGCCACGATAGCGCAGATAACCGTATCTGAGGCTGGAGTTACCGTCGGTCTTGATGGAAGTCAACTGCATACCGAGGTTGAAGGTCACATTGTGCTTCTCGTTGAAGACATTGTTGTAGACCAATGCTCCGCGGAACGAATAGTTCGTCGTGTTCTGGTTGTTCGTGCTGAGCAAGCCGCCGTAAGGCAGCGGACTGGAAAGCTCGGCTTCGGAGTTCGGCTGCACTTCGCCAATCTCGTATCCGCGCAGTTGGGTGATGTAGTTACTGTACTCCGTGGCATACGATTTGACCTTGTTGGACGAGATGTTCAGCGAAGCGTCTCCCTGCAGTTGCAGGTGTTTCACCACATCCCATTTCAGCGAGAGAGCCGCCTGGAACATGTTGGTCGTGCTGGTCGTTCCGGTGTTGTCTATCTCGTTCTGGATATTGTAGTTATAGAAGTGCTTGTTCGCAATGGCGTAGCTCGTGTTGCCGTAGGTCGGGTAGTAATAGAGCGACCCGTCTTCATTGTACATGGGCAACGCTCTGGAGGTGTTCATCGCGTATTCGTAGGGGCTGACACCGGCATAGAAGTCGTTGGTCTCCCGGAATGTTCCGTTCATGGAGAAGTCAATCACCAACTTGGAGCTTGGCCGGAAGGTGGTGTTCGTGCTGGCGGTAAAGGCCGTCATGTCATTGCCTTTGGCCTCTCCCATGTTGGAGTTGTAGCCCAACGAGACACGGCTTTGCACCTTGTCGTTTCCCGTAGAGAAGGTGACGTTGTGCGAGGTACTGATAGGGGTACGGAAGAGCAGGTCGAACCAGTCGGTGTTCATGTTCTCCATCGTGCGGAACTCCTTGTCGAACTGCTCCTTGGTTATGGCCTTGCTCTGCAACCGTTGCAACAGACCGGCATAGCCTACGGGCAGAATTTCCTGCGTGTAGCTGTCGCGGTCTTGATACAACTGCTGCGAGAAGTCCATGTACTGCTGTGAGTTCATCAGGTCATACAGCCCGTATGTCGGTTTCTGCGTGATGCTCATGTTGCCGCTGTAGCTAACCTCTATGCCGCCTTGGGTCTGTTTCCCTTTCTTGGTGGTAATCACGATGACTCCGTTCGATGCCTGCGAACCGTAAATGGCCGTAGCCGAGGCATCCTTGAGTACGGTGATTGACTCAATGTCCGCCGGGTTCAACCACGAGATGGCGTTACCGGCAGTTTCCAACATCTCGCTCATGTCGCTCGACAAGGGGCTTGCGTCGTTGGGTATCGGGGTCGGATTGGTCTGGATGACATTGTCCACAACCCACAACGGCTCTTGGTTACCAAGCAGCGTGGAAGTACCGCGGATGCGAATCTTCGGGGTTCCTCCGACCTTTCCGGTCGTGTTTACGACGGACATGCCCGGGATGACACCCTGCAGCATCTGGTCGATGGATGACTCGGCGGCAATCTTGATGTCGTCCGCTTTTATCTTGTTCACGGCACCCACGTATTGGCTACGGTTGATTGTGGCATAGCCTGTTACCACAACTTCATCCATACCTTCGACGCTGGCTCTCAACACAAAGTTGAAGTCACTCTTGTTCCCTCCGGCCTTTATCTTTATCGTGGACTTTTCATAGCCTATGTAGGAGGCTGTGATAGAGACCTCGTCACCGGGCTTGTTCATGTGAAAGCTTCCGTCCGAACTGGTGGTTGTGTACACCGTCTCTCCGTTTGCCTTCTTCACGGCAATGGTGGCGCCAATCAGCGCTTCTCCACTCTCGTCCACCACTTGTCCGGTTATTTGTGCGGGTTCTCCCGTAGTGGCCTGTGCCCGTTTCTTGTACACGAGCACTTGTCTGTCAGAAACCTGGAACTGCAGCATCGTCCCCTTTAACAACTCCGTCATGGCGGACGATATGCTCTTTCCCGCCAGGTTGACGGTCACCTTTTTCTGCAACTCGGGTTTCACACCCTCGTCGAACAGAAACACGTAATGGGTCTGTTTCTCTATCTGCTGAAAGACCTCTGAAATTGTTTTTCCCTGTGCCGACACAGTCACGGTCTCCTGTGCCTGTACGGAAGTGGAGATTCCCATCCACAGTAAAAAAGTGAATAACACGCCTAACCTTAAAAAAACAGGTCGACTGCCGGAATTATCCGCGGATAATCCTCTCATGTAATCAATCTTTTTCATACATTTGTTTTGATTTCAGTTTTAAAAATTACACTCAGATAACTGAACTTTCAATGTCGGTTGGTACGGCCAATACCTTCCGGCATTTTCTTTGTTCTCTCATCTCGTTTTTATTTTTTGTTCACTATAATCTTGTTGTCCGCCACTTGGTACTCGATGGGCGATAGCACCGCGATGTAGTCCAGCACCTGCTCGATATGTTCCTCCAGCACCAGCTTTCCGTAAAGCCGGATGGGATGAACGCCATCCTTGCACGAGATAGGTACCGCATATTGTTTGGAGAGGCGGAAGAAGACCTCTTGCAAGGTCTCGCCGTTGAAAAAGAGCAAGTCATCCTTCCATGAAATGTAGCTGTAGGGATTGACGGTCTTCGTTGAGGCCTGTCCATCTTCCAGACTGAACAGTTGGGAAGGTTGCAGACGCGCTTCAACGCCCGACAGGGTGTTTACCTGTACGGCTCCTTCCACCAGCACGACGTTCTGCTCGCTCATCTGCCTGTAGGCGGAGATGCCGAACTTGGTTCCCAACACACGGACCTCAAACAGGGGAGAAGATACGATAAACGGTTTCTCTTTGTCCTTGGCCACTTCCAGATAGATTTCACCGTCCACCGAGATGCGTCGTTGCGCTTCGGTGAAGGTGGCCGGGAATTCAAGCGTCGTGCCGGAGTTTATCCATACCTTTGTTCCGTCAGCCAGTTGCAGGAAAGTCCGTTTGCCGTCGGGCACAATCAGTTTGCGCATAGCGGGCTTGTCTATTGCCGAGGCTTGGGCTACCGAGTCTTTTGTCTCCCCGTCCACGGCAATGTTACCGTCCGGTGCACACACGATTTGTGCCTGGTCCGCAATGGAGACAGCCTGGTCGTTCTCCGCTATCAGATAGATTTCGTGGTCTTGTGGAGTGACGTATGTTTTGGGGGTAGTCAAGTCTGCCGACGTGTCCGGGGCGGACAGATAGGGGACAGCTGTCAGGAATGCGGCTACGAGTACGGCGGCTGCCGCCACGCTGCCGTAAAGGTGTATTTGCCGTCTCCGCTTTTGGGCGCGGATGAAGGCTCTCAGTTTGTTGACGGCGGTCTTCTTCTCTTCTTCGGAAAACTTTTGCCCTTTGAAGCGGATGGAGTCTACGATGGCTATGGCACGCTCTATCTCTCCCTTCTGCTCCGGATGCGCTGCCGTGTATGAAGCCCAAAACTCGGCGCTTTCTTTGTCCTGTAGCAATCTCCATCGCAGGAAGTACGTGTCCTTCGCAAAGTCCGTCCCCTGATAGGTGGCGTACCTTTCAGCTCTCTCTCCCTTGTTTTCTTTTGTTCGCATAATGCCTGTCTGTTTACCCCTAAAGACAAACAAACGACAAATACATCATCATTATGCAAGAAAAAAATGCGCGAGGGCGAATTATTTAACAATTGGCCATAGCGCAAACACTAAAACGGAGGGCAGGTTGCTGTCCCGAAGTTGCCTGACGGCTCTGAACACCAGGTTACGGACCGACGGCACGGTCATGTCCATCAAGGAAGCGATTTCTTCGTAATCCAGTTCTTCCATGTAGCGCAGGTAGACGGCCTCGCGCTGGCGACTGGTGAGGGAACTGAGGTACGACTCGACCTTCTGTTTCACGTCCCGCCTCTCTTCTTCGCTTATCAGCTTGTCCAGGATGTCTACCTCCACATCGAAATCCGCCTCTTCCACCTCCACCTGGTGAATGTTCGCGACGGGTCGGGTGATGTTCAGCAAGGTGTTCTTCAGTGCCCGCAGCAGGTAAAACTTCAGGTTGCGTATGTCCCCTATTTGCCGATGATGGAGGTAGAGGTTGCAAAACACCTCCTGAATGGCATCCTCGATATCCTCCCGTCCGAAGCCGAGTCCAGTGGCATAGGATAAAAGCAAGTCGGCGTAGTGGTTATAGAGAGTAGCAAAAGCCCACTCATTCCCCTCTTTCAGCCCTTCCAGCAGGATGGCTGTCTCGATAGGGAAGGATGCGCTTCCAGAAGTACGGTCTTCTCCCATAATTGGTCTCTCTCTGTGTTTGGATGGCAAAAATAGGTGTTTATCGCATGAATCCAAAATTGTACGTACGAAAAATGCAGAGGCGGCTTGCTGTCACAAACCGCCTCTGCGTCAACCGGTCGGGCCGAAGGTCTTATCCCAACAACTGTTTTACCATGGTAGAGATGGCGCGTCCCTCGGCTTTTCCTGCCAGTTTCTTCGACGCTACGTCCATCACTTTGCCCATGTCCTTGCCACTGGTGGCACCGGTCTCGGCAATAATCTCCTTCACGGCGGCCTCCAGCTCTTCGGGAGTCATCTGTTTGGGCAGGTATGCCTCAATCACCGCCACTTGGTCCAGTTCCGCCTGAGCCAAATCCTCACGGCCTTGTCCTTTGTAGATTTCGGCGGAGTCCTTACCTTGTTTCACCAACTTCTGCATAATCTTCAGCGCGGTGTCGTCGGTAAGCGTATCGTTGGCACCCGGAGCGGTCTTTGCCTCGAGGAAGAACTTCTTCACGTTTCTCAAGGTCTCAAGGCGAACCTTGTCTTTGGCTTTCATAGCCTCTTTAATGTCATTGCTGACTTGGTCAAATAGTTCCATAATTATCTTCGTTTTTGAGTATTCGCTACGTTAGAAGGTGATGACACCCATTGTCCCGTCACCATCGTTGTTGGGCGTTGTGGTGATGGGTTCCTCTTCCACCCGTTTGCTTATCAGCTTTTTCAGGTCCTTGGAGGTACGCAGGTAAGTCGGGGTGCTCTCCAACTCGTTGATGAGCTCGTCATTGTCCAGGTCGTTCTCCTCCAGGATGAACAGGTAGGTCTCGCTTTTCGGCTTTGTGCCAGTGCCGGGTCCGTAGTAGGTCTCACGCCGATCCCGGAGTCTCTCCTCTTTCTTGTCCTGTTCGGCCTGTTGGCGTATTTCTTCGGCGGACTTCGTGCTGATGCGTTCGTCCATCTCTTTCATATGGATGTCCTGTATGCCGAATCCCGAAGCCAACAGGGTAATCTTCACTTGGTCTTCCAGCGAGTCGTTGATGGACGTACCCCACTTGGTCTTGAAATCGCGTCTGAACTGGCTCATGAATTCGCTTACCTCGGCCATCTCGCTCATCATCAACTGGTTCTTCGAGCTGTATGAGACATTAATCAGCACACGCTTCGAGTCGAAGATGTTGTTGTTGTTGAGCAACGGGGAGTTCTGCGCATTCTGCAGAGCCGTGGTGACACGCCCTTCGCCCTTGCCGTATCCGGTACTCATGATGGCCACGCCTCCGTTGGTCATCACCGTCTTCACGTCGTTGAAGTCGAGGTTGATCTTTCCGTGGGTCGTGATGATTTCCGAGATGCTGCGTGCGGCTACCGAGAGGGTCTCGTCCGCCTTTTCAAAGGCGGCATCCACCGAGAGCCCGCTATACACCTCAAATAGCTTCTCGTTGTTGATGACCAGCAGTGCGTCCACCTGTTTGCTGATGGCTTCCACCCCGTCGAGGGCTTGATCTATCTTCGGGTCTCCTTCCCAACGGAACGGAATCGTGACGATGCCGACCGTCAGGATGCCCCTCTCCTTGGCTATTCGCGCTATCACCGGTGCGGCTCCCGTTCCCGTACCACCGCCCATACCGGCGGTAATGAAGACCATTCGGGTGCCGTCGTTCAGCATGTTCTGTATGGAGTCGATGCTCTCTTCGGCGGCCTTGCGCGCCACTTCCGGCACGTTGCCCGCTCCCAGTCCCTCTGTGCCCAGCTGTATCTTCACGGGCACCGGAGAGTCCATCAGTATCTGTCGGTCCGTGTTGCACACGGCGAAAGTCACGTCGCTGATTCCCTCGTTGTACATGTGGTTCACGGCATTGCCTCCGCCGCCGCCCACGCCAATCACCTTGATGATGGAGTTGTTGTTCAACGGCATGTCGAACGGCATCACTTCATTCTTGTTGCTCATAGTATATTGTTCGTCTGGCATAATGACTCGATTTTTTTCGTTGATAGGTTTGTTACTCTTCCATTAGCTTGTCGCCGAATCGTTCAATTCTCGTCCTGATGTTGCTGAGGATGGTCGGTCTATCCTTCAGTCTCTGTTGAGCCTCCTCCGCGAACCGGCCTTGAGGATATGCCTTTAGGTAACGTTTCCATTGGTTGGCACGGTTGCACTCTGTCCAGAACTCTTCCTCTTTCTTCTTCTCCGCTTCTTCGCGAGCCCTGTCCAAAGCCTCGTTGGCCTCCTCGACATGTCGTCCGTTGGGGTATTCCGTCAGATACTTCTCATACGCTTCTTTGTCCTGACACACCCTCCAGAGGTTGTCGTCCTGCGCGATGTGCATCGCCTCCTGCTCTTTCCGGATGCGCTCCGCCTCGTCGTCCGTCAGTTCGTGTGTTTCTCCATCGGCGAAGTTCAGCAACCCGATGCCTTTGTCGTTGGTCGTATTCTGCTTGCAGCAGTTCTCCTGGCCTGCCGCCAACAGTCCGAACAGGGTGTTGAGCATGCCGTTCTCGTCGAGCAGCTCCGAGTGGGTGGTCTTTATCTGGAACGGCACGAAGTTGGAGATGCGTACCTTATTGACACGGTGGCGTATGTTGAACGCCTCTACCAGCTTCTTCAGGTTCGAACCGCCACCGGTGAGGACAATGCCGGCGGGCAGTTTGTTGCTGTATCCCGCAACCTCTATCTGGTTGAGCACGTTGACGATAATCTCGTCGATGCGCGCCTTCACGATTCCGTTCAGCTTCTTTGCCTCTATGGTCTGGTTGTTTATAGGGAAGGTTCTCGACGCTATCTCTTCGTCGTCCGGGTCCATGTAGGCCAGTCCGTACTTCTCTTTCAACATCTTGGCTTCGGACTCCTCCACCTGCAGGCTACAGATGTCCTTGGTAATGTTGTCGCTTCCCAAAGGGAGAACCACCAAGTGGCGCAGCACCCCGTTCTTGTAGATGGCCACCGTCGTCGTGGCTGCTCCCATGTCCACCAAGGCGCAACCTTGCCGTTTCTCGTTGTCGGACAGTATGGCGTTGGCCAACGCGCAGGGAGCCGTCACCAAGGCGGCGATGTTCAGGTTGGCTTGCTTGAAGGCCAAGAGCAGGTTCTGCTTGTTGCTCTTCAGCGTCACCAGATTCAGGTAATGCCCCTCAATCTGGTTGCTCACCATACCGATGGGGTCGTTCACATTGCTGGCTTTTATCTTGTATTCCTGGGGTATCACCTCCATAATCTCCAGGGTGCCGTAGGGCGTATTCCGGTTCTCCTCCATCAGAGAATCCACTGTCTCCCTCTGGATCTTCATCTCCTCTTCCATCTGTCGGTTGATGAAGTTCTTCTTCGAGCGCAGGGACTGTCCGCCAAATCCCACATAGGCTTTCGAGATGGAGGCATCTTCCAGAGCCAACTCGGCCTCTAACTTATTGATGATGGCAGTGAGGCTCATCGCGGTCTTGTCGATGTTGTAGACAATACCCCTTCTGATTGCCGACGAAGCGTCCTCACGGGCATACGCGTAAATCTGTATGCTGCCGTCCACGTTTTTCTTACCTGCTATACCGGTTATCTTCGTAGATCCGATCTCAATCGCTACAATAAAATCCGTTGTTGTCATATCTTATTTTTCTCTTTTTGTGCAAATAATCTGGTTGCTGAACTCCAGGTTCACCCGCGAGTACTTGTTCCATCCCACCTTGTTGAGCCCGTTGACGTAGAATATCTTCAAACGTCTCAGCTTCTGCTCCAGGTCTACCGGCTTGCCAAGGAAGACGATGTGGTCGCCCACCAGAGGAACCAGTTCCAGTTCCCTCTCCTTGGTGACGTTGATTTGTTGAACGCCCGCCTTCCAGAAGTCGTCGTTCATCAGCAACAGCCCCAGTCGGTACAGCTCTTTGCAGGCCATCTTACGGTCTACGAACCCGGTGACTACGGGCAGATGGGCGGTACACTCCCCTTTGGGCATCATCTGGCCATGACTGTCCACGAAGTAGTTCTCACCGTTCTCTCCCAGGATATGGATGATGGGCAGACGCTGCACGATGTCGATGTAGAGCCTGCCGTTCACGCTCTTGTAGCACTCCGCCCGTTCCACGCGCGAGTCTTTCATGAGGAACGATTCTATCTCACGGCTCACGACGGAATCCATCAATTTCCCTTTCGGGTAGAGCCCGTTGCGTTTCAGCAGCGAGTCCACGTCGGCAGCCGTGATAAACACCTGTTGCGCACTGTCTTCGATAATGCTCTTCACGTCGCGGCAAACCATCCCCACCGGTTTGGCGTTGAGTACGGTGAAGGCTACGGTCAAATAGCCGCAGACCACCAGCAACGAGAGTATGAGCAATATCTTACGTATCATTTCCGTTCGTTCAGTATCTTACGAAATTCGGGCAAATCCCGGTCCAAATCACCTGCTCCAAGCAGTGCCAACACCTCGATGGGTTCGGTCCGCAGCAGTGCCGGCAAATCCTTCTTCTCGCACAGCAGCCGTTCCACGCCCGGTTTCAGGTTGTCGTAGATGAGCTTGCTGGTCACGCCCGGTATGGGCTCTTCGCGTGCGGGATAGATTTCGGTGAGTATCACCTTGTCGAAGAGCGACAGGTTCTCGGCGAAATCCATATAAAAGTCCCTCGTGCGTGTGTAGAGGTGCGGTTGGAAGAGAGCCGTTATTTTCTTTTCCTTGTATATCTCGCGTAGCGACAGGGCGCATTGCTTTATCTCGTTCGGATGGTGGGCGTAGTCGGTAAGGAACACCAACTTGTCGCTCTTTATCTGGAAGTCGAACCGGCGTTCCACTCCGCGGAAGCTGGCCATGCCGCTGCGTATCTCCTCGTCCGTGGCTCCGTTGAGTTGGGCCAATGCCATGGCGGCGATGCCGTTCTCGATGTTGATGCTCACGGGCACACCCAGTTGCACCTCCTTAATCATGCCCTTGGGCGATGCAAAGTCGAACACAATCTCTCCGTTGCCGATGCGGATATGCTCCGCATGGAAATCCCCGTGCTCCCGTCCGTAGGTGTAGACAGTCACTCCCTGCTGTACGGCAGGTTTCATCTCCAGTCCTTCGTGGATGATGAGGCATCCGCCCGGCTGGATGAGTGACGAGAACTTGGCGAAGCTCTCCAAGTAGGCTTCCTTGGTGCCATACACATCCAAGTGGTCGGGGTCTGTCGCCGTGATGACCGCCATGTAAGGCGTGAGCCAATGGAACGAGCGGTCGAACTCATCCGCTTCAATCACCACCAAGTCGCTCTTGTCGGAGAGCAACAGATTGCTGGCGTAGTTCTTCGAGATGCCTCCCAGGAAGGCGTTGCAGTCCACGTGCGACTGGTGCAACAGGTGCGCCGCCATGGTGCTGGTGGTTGTCTTCCCGTGCGTGCCTGCCACGCACAGTCCCCGCTCCGTGCGGGTGATGGTGCCCAGCACCTGTGCCCGCTTCTGTATGGTAAATCCCTCTTGGAGGAAGTATTGGTATTCCTTGTGGTCCGAGGGGATGGCGGGGGTGTAGACAACCAACGTATGTTCCTTGTCCTTGCATGCCTCGGGAATCTCCTTCGTGTCCTCTTCGTAGTGGAGCAGTGCGCCTTCGCTCTCCAACTGTTTCGTCAGTTCGCTCGACACACGGTCGTACCCTGCCACCACCTTCCCTTTCGAGAGGAAGTAGCGAACCAACGCGCTCATGCCGATGCCGCCGGCTCCGATGAAGTAGACCGATGTGATGGTATTAATGTTCATGTTTCTCTTTATAGGCTTCCGCCAGTTTGATTACCTCGTCGGCTATCACGTTCGCCGAGTCGTGAAAAGCCATTTTTGTGATGTTCTCGCTCAGTTGTTTCAGCCGCCCGTCGTTCTTCACCGTCTCGATGGCGGTCTTCACCAGACTTTCCACTGCCTCTTTGTCTTTCACGTAGATGGCCGCGTCGTTGTTTACCAATGCCAGCGCATTCTTGGTCTGATGGTCTTCGGCCACGTTGGGCGAAGGTACCAGAATGACCGGTTTGCCCAGCAGACAGAACTCCGAGATGGAACCTGCGCCTGCCCGTGAGATAATCAAATCGGCACACTTGTAGGCATAGTCCATGTTGGCGATGAAGTCGGTGATGAAGACCATGGGGAAGGCTCCCTTGTCGTGCACCTTCCGCTCATACGTCTCGTAGTAGTACTTGCCTGTCTGCCAGATGAACTGCACGCCCGAAGCGGCGATGTTGCTGATTTGTGTAAGCAGGCTCTCGTTGAGGGTTCGTGCTCCCAAGCTGCCTCCGATAACCAGCACGGTTTTGCGTGCCGGGTTCAGTCCGAACGACTTGGCGGCCTCCTCCCTCGTCACGTTCGACTCGGTGAGCCCTTGACGCACGGGGTTTCCTGTGAGCAGAATCTTCGACGGGTCGAAGAAACGTTCCATGCCCGTGTAGGCCACGCAAATCTTGGATGCCCGTCTGGCCAGCAGTTTGTTGGTGACACCGGCAAAGGAGTTCTGTTCCTGTATCAGTGTGGGGATGCCCTTGCGCCCTGCCACGTTCAGGGTCGGCCCGCTGGCGTATCCGCCCACGCCTACGGCAACCTGGGGTCTGAAGTTCTTGATGATGCGGCGTGCCATGTATTGGCTCTTCAGCAACTTGCACATCACCTCGATGTTTTTCAGCGGATTGTGCCGGTCGAACCCGCACACGGGCAATCCTTTTATCTCGTATCCGGCGGCGGGGACGCGTTGCATCTCCATTCGGCCCTTCGCTCCCACAAAGAGGATTTGGGTCTCAGGCCTCTTGGCCTTGATGGCGTTGGCAATGGAGATGGCGGGGAAGATGTGTCCACCTGTCCCGCCACCGCTTATGATGATTCTTAGTTCGCTATTCATGCTTTCAGTCTTTTATTTGGTCAGCAAAAATAAACAATAATCTTTTTACTCTTCGACCTCTTCCGCAAATTCTTTTTCCTCCGTTTCGTTGGTTATCTCCCTTTCAGCCTCTGCCTGTGCGGCCTGCTCCTCCTCCTCCAACTTTTTCACGTAACGGCTCACGCTCAATATCATGCCGATGTAGGCGCAGTTGATGAACGTGGACGTACCTCCCTTGCTGATGAGCGGCAGGGGCTGACCGGTGACGGGACTGATCCCCACGGCCACCGCCATGTTGACGAAGGCTTGCCACACGATGATGAGGGCGATGCCCATGATGAGCAGTCTCGGGAAGTAGCTGTTGCACTTCCTGGCGATGCGACCCACGCGTATGAGCAGCACCATGTAGAGGAAAATGACAAAGAATCCTCCCGCCAAACCAAGTTCCTCGATGATGATGGCGTAGATGAAGTCCGAGAAGGCTTGTGACAGGAAGTCGCGTTCCACCGAGTTGCCTGGCATCTTTCCAATGATGTGGCTGCTGGCAATGGCGATGTTGGCATGAGCCACCTGCGCGTTCTTGTCGATGTCGTACTCTTCGGGCATGACGGCACCTCCTTCTTTAAAGCTCATTATGCGGCTCTGCATGGTTGGCAGTCGTCCCGATATGCTTGTCAGCACGTTGGAAGGCACCACGGCGAACAAAAGGAAAGCCAGTGCCGCAATCGCAAGGAGGGCTCCCACCAGTTTTCCCAGTTGCACCAGAGGCACGCGTCCGATGTACATCATCAGTATCACCACCCAAAAGAGCAGACAGGCCGTGGAAACGTTCTCCCGGAAGATGAGGAAGCAGACGGGCAGACTGATGTAGAGGATGTACTTCATTGCGTTGCGGTTTGTCGTCTTTTCCTCCTGGGTGCGCGACAGGATGAGTGCCGTGCCCAGAATCACGCCCATCTTTCCAATCTCCGAGGGCTGGAACGGTATGCCGCAGATTTCTATCCAACGGGCGGCTCCGTTCACCATCATTCCCTTTGCGGTGAGGTAGAGCAGAAGGGCCAGTGCGAGGGGAATCAGAATCAGGGGGAGCAGGCGAAACCATCGGTAGTCTATCCGGTGCACGCCTATCACGATGCACGTACCTATCGTCAGGAGGATGATATGCTGGGTAATCGGTGCCCAATGGTCACCGGTCTTATAGGTCAGCGTACTGGCTGCGCTAAACACCTCCACGATGGAGATGAGGCAGAGAAACATGTACACCACCCATATCACTTTGTCGCCCTGAAACAGACTCTTCAAGAAATCCATACGTTTGTCTCCTCCCTATTTCGGTTTGTTTTCGTTACAATGTGTTCACGCAATCCTTGAACTGATGGCCGCGGTCTTCGTAACTGTTGAACAGGTCGAAGCTGGCGCAGCAGGGGCTTAGCAGCACTGTTTGTCCTGCACTTGCCATCTTGCGGCAAGCCTCCACGGCATCCTTCATGCTTTGCGTGTCTGCCACCGGCAGCCCCATGGGGTCGAAGAAGCCGTGCAGTTTCTCGTTGTGCAGACCTAAGTAGACCAGTCCTACGCATTTCTCTTTCACCAAGTCGGCTATTTCGGTATAGTCGTTTCCTTTGTCCTTCCCTCCCAGGATGAGCACCGTAGGTCTTTTCATGCTCTGCAGCGCGTACCAGCAGGAATTTACGTTGGTGGCTTTGGAGTCGTTGATGTATTCCACTCCGTCCACCTCCTTCACCCTCTCCAGACGGTGTTCCACGCCCTCGAAGTCGCTCAGCGCTTCGCGGATGCACTGTTTGTTGATGCCGGCGATGTTGGCGGAGATACCTGCCGCCAACGAGTTATAGAGGTTGTGTGTGCCGGTGAGGGCCAACTCTTCCTGCTCCATGTTGAAGGCGGTGGGTTGGGTGATGACAAACCGGTTGTCCTGTGTGTAGCCCACCACGCCTTCTTCCTTCAAGGCGGCGAAGGGGTAGAGGTGCGCCTGCAGTCCGTACTTCTTCAGTTCCCTCCGTATGATGGGGTCGTCGTTCCAGTAGACGAAGGCATCGTCCGGTGTCTGGTTCTGTATGATGCGGAACTTGGCGTCCACGTAGTTCTGCATGTTGTGGTCGTAGCGGTCCAGATGGTCCGGCGTGATGTTCATCAGGATGGCGATGTTGGCGCGGAACTTGTACATGTTGTCCAACTGGAAACTGCTCAGTTCGATGACGTAGTAGTCATAGTCTTTCTCTGCCACCTGCAGGGCAAGGCTCTGCCCGATGTTGCCCGCCAGTCCCACGTTCATGCCCGCACTCTTGAAGATGTGGTAGATGAGCGACGTGGTGGTGGTCTTCCCGTTGCTGCCGGTGATGCAGATCATCTTCGCGTTGGTGTAGCGTCCGGCAAACTCTATCTCCGAGATGATGGGGATGTTGCGTTCCTTTATCTTCAGTATGATAGGGGCGTTGTTGGGGATACCAGGACTTTTGATTACCTCGTCGGCGTTGAGTATCAGCGCTTCCGTGTGGTGTCCTTCCTCCCATGCGATATGATGGCTGTCGAGCAGTTCCTTGTAGGACTCCTTAATGGCCGACATGTCGGATACGAACACGTCGAACCCTTTCCGCTGAGCCAACACGGCAGCTCCGCTTCCGCTCTCCTGAGCTCCTAATACAACAATTCTTTTACGCATGATTTTATCTGATTTTTAGTGTTATAATGGTTATGGCCGCCAACAGGATGGTGACAATCCAGAAGCGGACGGTTATCTTCGATTCGTGATAGACACCGTTGGGCTTCGTAATCACGTAGCGGCAGTTCGGGTCGAGCTGCGCCAAGGTGGTACGGAAGTGGTCGTGGATAGGTGTCCGTTTGAACAGACGCTGTTTCACGCCCTTCTTCTTGCCCCGTCTGTAGTAGTTTACCTGTAGGATGACCGACAGGTTCTCCACCAGGAACACCCCGCACAGGATGGGGATGAGCAGCTCCTTGTGGATGATGATGGCGAACACGGCGATGATGCCGCCGATGGTGAGGCTTCCCGTGTCGCCCATGAATATCTGCGCCGGATAGGCGTTGTACCAGAGGAATCCTATCAACGCACCGATGAAGGCGCAGATGAAGATTACCAGTTCCTCACTGCCGGGGATGAACATGATGTTGAGGTAGCTTGCGTACTGGATGTGGCTCGACACATAGGCCAAGATGCCCAGCGCCACGCCTATGATGGCGGAGTTGCCCGCCGCCATGCCGTCCATGCCGTCGTTCAGGTTGGCTCCGTTGGAGACAGCGGTCACCACGAAGATGGTGACGATGACGAAGATAATCCATCCGGCGGTTTCGGCATGGTCGCCCATGAATCCTACCAAGTCCGCATAGTCGAAGTTGTTGTTCTTCAGGAAGGGTATCGTCGTCTGTGTCGACTTTTCCGCCTTGTTCTTGTGTACCACCTCCACGGTTTGGTTGTTGCGGTGGATGTCCACGTTCTCGCGAATCACCACGTCGGGGCTGAAGTAGAGCGTCAGTCCCACGATGAGGCCCAGACCTACCTGGCCGATAATCTTGAATTTGCCGTGCAGTCCCTCCTTGTCTTTCTTGAACACTTTGATGTAGTCGTCCAGGAAGCCCAGCGTACCGAGCCAGAGGGTGGTGATAATCATCAGTAGCATGTAGACGTTGGTCAGCTTGCCCAGCAACAGGCAGGGAACCACGATGGCGAAGATGATGATGACACCTCCCATGGTGGGCACTCCTACCTTATTTATATTAAAGGGGTCTATGCTCACGTCGCGTTGCGTCTCCGCTATCTGTTTCCGTTTCAGGAGCCGGATGAAATACTCACCGAAGATGGATGAAATCAGCAAGGAGAGGATGATGGCCATCAGCGAACGGAACGACACGTAGCCGAACATTCCCGCGCCGGGCACGTCCCACTGCTCCAAGTAATCGAATAGGTGATATAGCATTCTTCTTTTGTGTTTATTGTTCTACGTTTATCTATATTGTGCGTGTCAGCCTTGGGCGAAGATTTCGCGCACCACCTCCTTGTCGTCGAAGTGGTGTTTCACGCCTTTCACCTCCTGGTAGTCCTCGTGCCCTTTGCCGGCAATCAGAATCACGTCGCCCGGTTGCGCCAACGCACATGCGGTGCGGATGGCTTCGCGGCGATCCACGATGGTGAGCGTCTTGCGCTTCTCCTCGGCGGTGAGTCCAGCCAGCATGTCGTTGATAATGTCTTGCGGCTCCTCAAAGCGTGGATTGTCCGACGTGATGATGACACGGTCGCTCCGCCTTACCGACTCCTGCGCCATGAGGGGACGTTTGCCCTTGTCGCGGTTGCCGCCGGCTCCCACTACGGTGATGACCTGCGCCTTCTGTTTCCCTTCGAGCACCTCATGGATGGCGTTCAGCACGTTCACCAGTGCGTCGGGGGTGTGGGCATAGTCCACAATCGCCGTGTAGCCGCTGGGCGAACGCAGCGTGTCGAACCGTCCCGACACGGGGCACAGCGTGCTCAGCTGTAGCAACACCTCCTCCTCGCCCTTGCCCAGCAGACGGGCTGCGCCATAGACCGCCAGCAGGTTGGAGGCGTTGAAGCGTCCCACGAACTGCACGAACAGTTCCTTTCCGTTAATCTCCAGCTGCATGCCTTCAAAGTGGTCTTCAATGATTTTCCCCTTGAAGTCGCACAGGTTGCGCACGGAGTAGGTGTATGTCTTGGCTTTGGTGTTCTGCACCATCACCATCCCGTTCTTGTCGTCGAGGTTGGTTAGCGCGAAGGCGTTGGCCGGCAGCCCGTCGAAGAAGGCCTTCTTGGCTTTCAGGTAGTTCTCCACCGTCTTGTGGTAATCCAGGTGGTCGCGGGTCAGGTTGGTGAAGATGCCTCCCGCGAAGGTCAGTCCGCCGATGCGCTTCTGCGCCACGGCGTGTGAGCTGACTTCCATAAAAGCGTACTCGCATCCCCGGTCAGCCATCTGCCCCAGCAGCCGGTTGAGGGTGATGGGGTCCGGTGTGGTGTGGTCCGTAGGTACCGCTTCGTCGTCCACGTAGTTGCAGACCGTGGACACCAGTCCCGCCTTGTGGCCCAACTGACGGAACATCTTGTATAATAGGGTGGCGATGGTCGTCTTTCCGTTTGTGCCGGTGACTCCCACCAACTTCAGTTTCGAGGTGGGGTTGCCATAGAACGTGGTAGCCACCTCGCCGATGACGGCTTCCGTGTCGGCGGTCGTCGCGTAGGCAACGCCTTCCGCCAGGTTCTCCGGCAGTGTCTCGCAGAGAACCGACTTCGCTCCTTTCTCTATCGCTTTGGCTATGTAGGCGTGGCCGTCCGTCTGTGTGCCTTTGATGGCGACAAACAGATTCCCCTCCTCAACGAGCCGCGAGTCCGTCTGTACGCCAGTCACCTCCGTCGAAGCCTCACCTTTCAGCTCCCTTATTTCAATTCTTTTAATCAGATCCCTTAATTTCATCTTACCTATTTATTATATGTTATTTACTTGTCAATTGTAGTGTCACTGTCTCGCCCTTCTTCAGCGGCGTGCCGGCTTTCGGCGATTGTGACGTAATCTCGCCTATGCCCTCTATCTTCACTTTCAGTCCGCACTCCTCCAGCAGGTAGGTGGCGTCTTTCGCTCCCATGCCGATGACGTTGGGCACCGTCCCTTTCAACGTACGGCTGGGGTAGAGCCGCACGTTGCGTGCGTCAGCCTGCGCGCGCCCCCATACTGGGCCTTTCTGCGATTCGGCATCCACCTCGCTACGTACAGGGATATCCAGTGCCTTCAGCATCTTTTGCGTGGCGATGAGGTCACCGCTCTTCACCTCCGGGATGAACACGCTGTTGGAGTCTACCGCATTCTTCAGACTGGCGGACAGGTCTTTGGCGTACACGCGCTCGGCTATCCGCTTGAACACGCTGCCGGCCTGCAGACCTCCCGAGGCGGGCAGCCCGGTTTTCTGTATGGCGACGATGCAGCTGTATTTCGGGTTCTCCGAAGGAAAATAGCCGCAGAAGCTGACCAGGTATTTCGCACCCGTCTGGTAATGGCCGCCCGTAGCCACCTGTGCCGTACCGGTCTTGCCCGACACGTGGAACTGGTCCGAGCCGGCAGCCTTGCCCAGTCCTATGCTTACCACCTCCTCCAGAATGCGTTGTATCTTCTTCAGCGTCTTCTCCGAGCATATCTGGGGGTTCAGCACCTCCACCGGGTATTCCTTCACCGTCTCCCCGTTGCGGAGAACCGAGGTGACGAACCGCGGCTTCACCATCACGCCGTTGTTGGCAATCGCGTTGTAGAACGTCAGCGTGTTGATGGGGGGTATCAGTGTCTCGTAGCCTATCGACATCCATGCCAGCGAGGTCTTTGACCATCCCTTCTTGCCCGGCTTGCGGATGTAGGGCGTACCCTCACCGCCAATCTGCAGGTTGAGCTTGGTGGGCAGTCCGGTGCGGTAGAGCCCGTCGACAAACTTCTGCGGGTTGTTGTGGTAGTGCTCCTCGATGACGCGCGAAACGCCGATGTTGGACGACACCATCAACACCTGCGGAATGGTGAGCTTGTGATAACCGCCCCGGTACCAGTTGTGGTCCTTCATGACGCGGTTGTAGAAACGGTACGTGCCGTTGCCCGTGTCCACCACGTTGGTGGTGTCAATCACGCCGTCCTCCAGCGCCACCATGATGGATGCCGTCTTGAATACAGACCCGGGTTCCATCATGTCCGATATGGCGTTGCTGTTCACCTCGCGGAACTTGCCGTCCGAACATTTCGTCATGTTCACAATGGCTTTCACGTCGCCCGTGGCCACTTCCATCACCACGGCCACGCCCACACTGGCGGTGCCCAGGTTTATCAGCTGCTCCACCAGGGCTGTCTCCGCAATGTCCTGCATGTCCACGTCGAGGGTGCTCACGATGTCGCACCCGTCAACGGGCGGACGGTCTTCGATGCTCAGGTATTTGTTCATCACCTTTTGGCGGTGTGTGATACCCGGTGTGCCCCTCAGCAGGGAGTCGAAAGCCAGTTCCAGCCCGTAGCGCGCCGAGTCCTTGGAGGCATAGACATCGCCCAGCGTGTAGCGTGCCAACGACCCGAAGGGTTTCTTCCGCTGGTTGTAAGGCAGCCCGTGGAATCCCCCTTTGTATCTGTTGAGGCAGAAGATGGGCAACTCCTTCACTTCTTTGTATTGGATGTACGAGATGCGTCGCGGATAGAGCAGGTAGTTGCGGCTGTTCTTTTTCCGCCCATTCTTGATGTGGGCTTTGAACTGCGCCACGCTCTTGTCCGGAAAGATGCGGTGCAGGCCTCGGCAGATGGAGTCGAGGTTGGCGTAGAGGAGCGAGTCTTTCTTGTGCTGCTCCTCCTCCCTGCGCGCTTTCTGTTCCTCCGTCTCGTTCCGCTTCTTGGACACCATGAAGTCCATGTAAATCTTGTATTCCGGCAGGCTGCTCGCCATCAGCTGTCCGTCTGCGGAGAGGATGTTGCCTCGGGTGGGCTTCACCTCCAGGCTGTCGCGGACGAAGCGGTCCGACACCCTTTTCCAGTACTCCCGTTCACCGAACATGATGATACCCGCCTTGGTGAGAATAAACAGGAAGACGCCACCCAAGAAGCCGATCATGAGCAGGTAACGGAACGATATGGTGTCTCTATTCTTCATGCTCTTTCTCTATCAGATAGGGTGGGGTGGTGGATGTCTGCAGGGCACTGTTCCCCTTCGACACGTACTCCTCGATGTGTGACTGCCGGCTCTTCTCGGTCAGCTCGGACGAGCGTGTCAGTGCGTCGTATTTGATGTCCGTCAGCACCTTGCGCAGACGGTCTATCTCTATCATCTCCTGTTGGTACGAGTAGCGGTTGCTGATGTAGACAATCGCCATGCAAACCATCAGCACGAGCAGTTTCACTTGGCGGCGGAAGAAGTTGCTGGCGAGAAACTCGCCTCCGATAATCTTGCTGAACGTAAGGTCTTTCCTTGCGCTCTTCCGCGTCTTCCCCGTGGTGTCTTCCCCACCTTTCGGGTCTTGTCCCCCGGTGAGGGACTCCGTTCCCGATGGGCTCTGGTCTTCTTCTTCCCACTTGTTGAGCCGCTCCAATATTTCTCTTTCCGTCTCGTCCATAGTCTGCCGTTTAGTTTTTCTCCGCTATCCGCAACTTGGCGCTGCGCGACCGCGGGTTGCGCGCTATCTCGTCCGCACCCGGCACCGTCACCTTGCTGTTGACTTGCGACAAGGGAGCGTGCACGTTCCCGAAGAAGTCGCTCTCCGCTTTCCCCTCGGCATTGCCTGTCTTCATGAAGTTCTTCACGATGCGATCCTCCAGCGAGTGGTACGTGATGACCACCAGCCGACCGCCCGGCTTCAGCACCTTGACTGCCGCCGCCAGCATCTCCTTCAGGGCTTCCATCTCTTGGTTCACCTCGATGCGCAACGCCTGGAACACCTTGGCGTACTCCTTCTTCTCCCGTTCCGCACCGAACAGGGGCTTGATGACCGTCAGAAACTCCTCTGTCGTCTCTATCGGTTTCCGTGCCCTCGCCTTCACGATGGCCGCCGCCAACTTACGGCTGTTCTTCAGTTCCCCGTAGAGGTAGAAGATTGTGGCCAGCGCCTCCTCTTCGTAGGTGTTCACCACGTCCGCCGCCGTCATGCCTGCCCGCTTGTTCATCCGCATGTCCAACTTGCCGTCGAAGCGGAACGAGAAACCCCGCTCCGTGTCGTCGAAGTGGTGCGACGACACGCCCAAGTCCGCCAGAATGGCGTCCACCTGTTCCACACCGTAGTAGCGCATGAAGTTGTGCAGGTAGCGGAAGTTGCTCCGCACGAAGGTGAACCGCGGGTCGTCCACGATGTTCCGTTCCGCGTCCTCGTCTTGGTCGAAGCTGTAGAGGTGTCCCCCTTCGTCCAGCTCCTTCAGTATTCGTTTCGAGTGTCCGCCCCCGCCGAAGGTAACGTCCACGTACGTCCCGTTGGGTCGGATGTCCATTCCTCGGACGCTCTCTTCGAGCAACACTGGTATGTGATAAACAAGCTCTTCCATCTGTACACTTTGGGTTGTAAAATTACACCTTTTTATCCACAACGCACCCCTTTTCCCTCATAAAAATAAACACATTAACATTTTTGTATCATGCAATCCCCTAAGGCGGCTGATATACAGAATGTAATTTCCCCCGAAAGGTTTGGTACTTTCGGGAAAAGGCATTACATTTGTGTACCGATTTTGGTACACAACGTAAATTATAGGAGCTATGGCAGTCATTCAGATTACGTCAAGGGAATTTCGGGAGAAGCAGGCGTCCATGTTTGCACTCGCCGACAATGGAGAGCAGGTGGTAATCAAGCGTAGAGGAAAGATTTCCTATATGCTGACCCCCGTTCACGAAGAGGATTTTGTCCTTAGTCCGGAGCTTGAAAAGAAGCTCGAAGAGAGCCGCAAGCAATACAAAGAGGGTAATGTCACGACCTGCGCCACAAAGGAAGAACTCAATAAATTCTTGGAAACGCTATGATCTTATACAAGATTGAATTTACCCAAATAGCGATAAAGACTGTATCGAAATACAAGAAATCCAATCCCGTGCAATACAAGAAGCTCGAGAAGCTGCTTAATGAGTTGATGGAACATCCGAGGACCGGGACGGGACACCCCGAACCTCTTAAATCGGGCGATTCGATAACGTATTCCAGAAGAATATCAAAGAACGACCGTCTGATTTATGATATATATGAAGAGAAAGTTACCGTATTGGTCTTGACCGTAGAGGGACATTACGACGATAAATAAAGAGCGCCAAAGAAATCATCGGGAAATTTGCATTTCCCGACAGAACCCCTTAATTTTGTCACATCAAAGACTGGAGGTAAGGAAGATGGAGGGAGAACTGATCTTACGGTTGCTTTTGGCTGGCGTGCTGGGCGCGCTGATTGGCCTGGAGCGCGAATACCGTGCCAAGGAGGCGGGCTACCGCACGCACTTCCTTGTCTCCCTGGGCAGTGCGCTCATCATGATTGTTTCCCAATACGGCTTTCTTACCCTCTACAAGGAAGAGGGTATCCACTACGACTCCGCCCGTCTGGCGGCGCAGGTGGTCACCGGCATCGGTTTCATCGGTGCGGGCACCATCATCCTGCAGAAACAGGTGGTGCGCGGGCTCACTACCGCCGCGGGCGTGTGGGCGACCTCGGGCATCGGTCTGGCCATCGGTGCGGGCATGTACATGTTGGGCGTGTCGGCCGCCGTACTGACCTTGGTGGGGCTCGAGCTGCTGGGTGTTATCTTCAAGAGCGTGGGCATGAAGAGCCTGCTGATAGAGTTTTCCACCACCAACAAACAGGTGCTGAACGAAGTGCGCAACTGTCTCGACTCCAAGGACTTCATTGTCTCCTCCTACCAGATGGAACAGGTGAGCCACGAACACGTCATCACCTATCAGGTGAGCATGGTGGTGAAGGTGCGCAAGAACAGCGACCGCGACCTGCTGGCGCAGCTCCGCGCCTTTCAGGACGACATGGTGATTTACAGAATAGAGTAGGAGTGCGTATGGCAGGCGAGACGGACATGGAGATACTCCACAGGTTGCGGACAGGCGACGAGTTGGCGCTGAAGCCGCTGTTCGACCGCTACTACATGCCGCTCTGCATCCATTCCATGCAGCTGACCGACTCGCTGGAGGTGTCGGAAGACTTGGTGCAGGACCTGTTCGTCTCCTTTTGGGAGAAGAAAATTTACCTGACCATAGAAATAAATCTGCGTGCCTACCTTTTTAATTCGGTGCGCAACCTCTCCATCAACTACATGCGGAAGGCTCGTCCGTACGCCCTCTGCGAACTGGAAGAATCGCTCTGCGTGATTGACGAGGAGGCGGAGGTCTCCGAACTTGAACTCCAGGAACGTCACCGGCGGCTGCACGAAGCCTTGATGGAACTCTCCCCACAGGAACGCCGCGTGCTCCATGCCGTTGTCTTCGAGAACAGGAAGTACAAGGAGGCGGCCGACGAACTTGGACTCTCCGTCAACTCCGTGAAGACCTATCTGGCCCGTGCCTTCCGTCTCTTGCGCTCCAAAGCCCTGCTTACCGTACTGTGCCAGACGTTGACTGTGTAAAAAACTTAAAGAATGTTGTCACCCGTTTTTGCGTTTCTTCTGTCTTAGGGATAAAAGACTGAATGATGGAAGACGAACGGATTCTTATATTGGTACGTAAATACAGGGCAAACAAGCTGACGGGCGAAGAGTTCGCCGAACTGAAGGCTTGGGTGGACGAGCGTGCGGAGAACCGCCTTTTCATGGAGAACGTCCTGAAGCTGTATAAGTTGGAGAACCAGACGAACGCCTTTCATCGGATAGATTCGCGCAAATCGTGGAACCGCCTGCAGGAACGGCTTCGCCCGAAGCGGAAGCGTTCGTTCCGGATTCGCTATGTCGCCGCAGTGGCGGCTTGCTTGGCAGGAGTGTTCTTCCTCGCTACACATTATTTATATAAGGATGCCGAGCCCGAGCAACAGCCCGTGCAGACAATGGGACTGTTACAGAACCATGGCCAGCGCAAGGCCACGCTGAAGCTGACCAATGGCGAGACCATCGAGGTGGCGGACAGTGCGATGACCCTCAACGAGGAGCTGCTTACGGAGGCGGAGACAGCATCCGTCCAAGTGACACCGGACCGCAATGCCGAGAAGCTGAACGAAGTGAGCGTGCCCCGTGGCGGTGAGTTCTCGCTGACATTGCCCGACGGCACCAAGGTGTGGATCAACTCAGAGTCCGTCCTGCGGTTCCCCTCTTCTTTCTCTGACACGCGCAAAGTCTCGCTGCAAGGCGAAGCCTACTTCGACGTAGCCAAGACGGGCACGCCTTTCGAGGTGACCACCGATGCCATGACCATCCGCGTGCTGGGCACGCAGTTCAACGTCTCCGCCTATCATGCCGAGTCGGCTTTGGCCACGTTGGTACAGGGGGGCGTGGAGGTGGAGAACGCCAACGGCAAGGTTCGCCTCGCTCCAGGGCAGCAGGCTGTCATTCCTTCTGACAAATCCGGGATTACGGTCCGTGAAGTCAACGTGAGCATGTACACCGCATGGGTCACGGGCATATTTGATTTCAACGATACGCCACTGGAAGACATCACCCAACAACTGTCACGTTGGTACGACGTGGAGGTGGATTACGCGCAGCCCGCGCTGCGCCGGATTCGCTTCTCGGGCACCATTCTGCGCAAGGAGTCCCTCGGCTACGCCCTGGAACTCATCCAGAAAGTCTCCGACGTGAAGTTTGTCGTCGACGACAAGCGCGTGAAGGTGGAAACGAGATGAGGAATAAGTTCATGCTCCCCGTGACAGGGAGCTATTGTTTAATTAATATATTAATAAGCGTTATGGAAAGACAACGAGAGAGACGTCTTTTTTGGGCTGGTTGCCCAACGATTAGGAGTTTGACATTCCTATTAATGCTCTTCTTTATTTCAGCCGTTCAGGCTGCCGCGTTGAATCTGGATGAGGCCAAGCATGTCTCTATCCACAAGACGGGCATCAGCGTGAAAGAGGCCCTGGAGCAGGTGAAAGAGCAGAGCGGCATCTATCTGTTATACCAGGAGAGTGTAATAGACAAGAGCGTGCGGTTGGATTTGAATTTGAAGAACGCTTCGTTCCGTGAGGCGATGGATGCCATCTGTCCGGCCGCCGGTCTGAGCTACGAGGTGTCCAACGACCACGTGCTCATCACACAGGCCAAGCAAACCCCTGCCGCGCAACAGCCGAAGCCGCAGATGACGGTTACCGGTAGCGTCGTCGACGAGAACGGCAATCCCCTGCCCGGTGCCAGTGTGAAGGTAAGCGGCACCACCCTCGGTACGGTGGCCGACATCGACGGTAACTTCACCCTGAAAGTCCCCGCCACAGCCACCACCCTCGAAGTGTCGTTCGTCGGCATGAAGAACGAGACCGTGAAGATTGGCAAGGGCAAGACCTCCGTGAAAGTAATCCTCTACGAGAACAAGACCCAGATGGCTGAAGTGATTGTCACCGGTTATCAGACCATCTCCAAGGAGCGGGCGACGGGCGCATACTCCATCATCAAATCAGACGAACTGGCTCAAAAGCCTACCTCCAACATCGCTTCCGCACTGAACGGTTTGGTGCCGGGATTGGCCGTGCAGAGCTCACCCGTTGAAGGAACGACACGTTTCGTCATCCGTGGTAAGGGAACCCTGCAAAGCTCGCAGACCGACGTAGACCCGTTGGTTGTGGTGGATGGGTTCGCCATCAGTTCCTACTCGTCGGAGAATGACCCTTTCGCTACCATTAACCCGAACGATGTGGAGAGCATCACCGTGCTGAAAGACGCGGCAGCTACCTCCATCTACGGTGCGCGTGCCGCCAACGGTGTCATCGTCATCACCACCAAGAAGGGCAAGGAAGACAACAAACTTGAGATTTCCGCCGACGCTTATTGGTCCATCAGTAACCGCATGGACTTGGATAACCTCTTCAACATGGCATCCGCTGAGAGCCAGTTCCGCTTCGTGGAGCTGATGCACAGCTACAACCCGATAAACCTTGGCTACAGAGACCCCTATTCGTCCGCGATGTACCGCAAACAATACATGTCCGAGCCTTACCGCTTGCTGTATGAGCGCGACAACCGTACCAGCATCACGGATGCCTAGTATCAGTCAGAGAAGAGCCGTCTGCTGGATTTGGCCAACCAAGGCGTTTGGAAGAACGACCTGAACGACTATGTCATGCAGCATGCCCTTCGCAACCAATACAATGTGTCGCTGCGCGGCAACACGGAACGCACGAACTACGCGTTCTCCGCTTCGTACGACAAGGAAGAGGGTTATTCAAAAGGCAATGACACCCAACGTATCATGCTGAACATGATGACCAGTACCAAGCTGACGAAGGACTTGACCCTGGACTTGGGCGTGAACTCCTCTTTCGCTACCAAGCATAACAATGGCGTTTCCCTCACTTCCGTAATGGGCTTCATCAGCCCGTGGACCCGTCTGGTGGACGATGACGGCAACTATGTGCATGTCCCGACATCGAACACGGTCTATGCGCCGATTCTGGAGTCTGAGTACGACGGCAAGACACCTGCCGATTGGCACTACAATCCGGTGGAAGACCGTCAGTACACGAACGACGTGGCCAAGACCTTCAACTACCGTGTGCAGGGCGGACTCTCCTACAAAACGCATTTCGGGCTGAACCTGAGCGCTAAGGGACAGTATGAGCGTCGCCACTACACGACACGCTATGACAATGAGACGGGCTCGTACACCGTACGAGACTACTACAACACCTATTCCACCCTCAACTCCTCCACGGGGATGTACGAGACCTACTTCCCGACAGGTGGCATCTACACGGAGGGCGGACACGATTATGAAGCCTATAACCTTCGTGCGCAAGCCGATTACAACCTGAATATCGACAAGCACGCCATCGTCCTGTTGGCAGGTTCGGAAGTCCTTTCGGCTACTACTGAAGCGATTCCTACCATGACCCGTTACGGATACAACAAGACCACCAACTCCGTGCTGACCCAGCCGGACTATGTGACCTACTATACCAACATCTTTGGCAGCCAGACCAAGTTGCCTTTCAGGGATTTGGGTAGCCTTTCCACGATTGAGGACCGCTACTTCTCGGTCTATGCGAACGCCGGTTACACGTATGACGAGAAATATTCGTTGACCGCAAGTTTCCGTACGGATGCCTCCAACTTCCAATCGAAGAGCCAGCGCGATAAGTTCTCTCCGTTCTGGTCTGTCGGTGGAGGATGGCTTCTCTCCAAAGAGAAGTTCATGTCGGACGTTTCTTGGGTCGACCTGTTGAAGCTCCGTGCCTCTATCGGTATCGCCGGTGTTGCCGCAGGCAAGAGCGGCACGTCCAACGTGACGACTGTCCAGACGCACTCGGGTAACATTATCTACACGAACAACGAGGCCTACAACACGATTTCGGCCCGTGGCAACGAGACCTTGACCTGGGAGAAGAGCCGTACGTTCAACCTCGGTGTGGACTTTGCGCTGTTCGGAAACAAACTCTCCGGAACGGTGGATTTCTACAACAAGTTCTCTTACGACGTGCTGTCTCAGGCAACCGTGCCCGTCATCCTGCAGGGCGTTACCTCCTCTAAGTTCAACAATGCCGAGGTGCTGAACCGAGGCGTTGAATTCTCCCTCAATTCAAACCTGCGCATTGTGGATGAGTTGCGTTGGAACGGAACGTTGAACTTTGCGTACAACCACAACGAGGTGAAGAAGTATAACTTGAACACTTCCTGGAAGGCCTTCTATCCCGATTTCGTTGAAGGCTACCCGACCGACCTTATCACCGTGATGAATCCCGTGGGCTATACTCCGGAGGGTTATATCATTCTTGAAGGCAAGGACGGTACGCAAGAGACTATCCTGAGCTACGCCACCTCGCACCTCAATGAGCAGATTGACCGTCCGAACGGAGAGACCCTCGACTCCAACAACTGGGCTTATTACCTGGGAACCTCTACGCCGAAGGCCAACATGAGTTTCACCAACCGTTTCACTTGGAAGGGTTTGACACTCTCCGTCATGTTTACCGGACGGTTCGGCTACTACACCTACAAACAGAGTGAGGCCGTTGCCGTTGACAACTCCAACAGGGGTTATTACTCAAAGAGCCTGGACGAGGCTTTCCGTGTCTATGACGAGGGCTATGACAAACAGACAAGCTACTCGGCGTTCCCGCTCTACAACGACGACAACTATGCGACCTATACCAGCACGAAGAGCTACACCTACGCCTACAATGCCAGCAAGTTCTTCCGCAACATGTATATGAAGGGCGACCACATCCGTCTGAACGAAATCTTCCTTGGGTATGACCTTCCGAACAGACTCCTTGCCAAGCAGAACGTCTTCAAGCGTGTGAACGTCTATGCGCAGGCAAGCAACCTCGGCATCGTTTGGAGTGCCGACGACGAGATGGACCCCGACTATCCGACCGGAACCGTCAAACCGATGCCGACCTTTACGTTTGGTTTGAAAGTGGGCTTTTAATGATTGAATGATTAAATGAAAAGTATTATGAAAAAGAAATTACATATCCTTGCTTCTCTGGTTGCCGTCAGCTTGACGTTTGGCGCATGCAGCGATTACTTGGACGAAACGCCGAACAAGTCGGGCAGTTCATACATCTATCACATGGACCAGTTGTATGGATTGATGGGAAGCCTTGACCTCTACACCTTCTCCGACCCCGATTATTACTTTTATAATTTCGTGGGCAGTTATATGTCGGAAGTGGAAATGCTGTCCGATGCCATGGAGTACGATCCCAAGTTCTACGCCTATGGACTGAAGGGATTGCGCCCTACCTTATACAGTGTCTACAGGTGGGAAGGCGAAGAGTTCCTGGATGATACCGCCATGTCTACCACATGGACACCAAGCTACGAACGCATCTTCCGTTTCAATACCGTGCTGGAGAACCTCGACAAGGTGGAGCAGACCACCGTGGCCATCCGTAACCAGGTTGAAGGCGAAGCCCTGTTTGGCCGTGCCTATTACCACTTCATCCTGTTGCAGATGTATTGCCTTTGGGACGAAAGTGCTCCGGGCATCGGCTATCGTACCAGCTCGCTCTCTACCGTCATCCCCAACCGTGAAACGGTGAAGTATACGCTCGACTGCATCTATAAGGACTTGGATGACGCTGAGGCAGCCTTGACGAAGGCGGGCCGTACGGAGTTCGACGCTGACCGCAACTATCGTCCTACCGTGCCTACCGTGCAGGCTTTGCGTGCCCGCATCGCCTTGTACCGTGGCGACTACACCACGGCCCTGGACAATGCGCAGAAGGCCTTGGCTGCTCACAATGACCTGAAGACCTTCAAGGACGACTCTTACTATAGGCTGTTCAATGGCTACACATTCTATCTGCTTGACCAGGATGGCAATGTGTCCGGAACGGTTCCCTGTAAGTACTCCGCCTTGTTGTGGTCTCTGGGCGCGCAGGCCGTTGCCGATTATGAGGAATGCTTCCTCCCGAGCATGTCGACAGGCAGTTATGGACAACCTATCTCCGACTGGTTTTACAACCTCTGGGATAGGGAGAACGATGCCCGTTGGATTTATTTCTACAACTATAACCTCCCGATGCTGAACGCTTCGGGCATCCGTACCACGGCGGTTATCGACGGTGTTTCGCAACGCTACTGCCTGACGTACGATGTGCAGCAATGGCTGAAGCCTTCGAGCTTCCACTCGTATATCCGCTTCAGTACCAACGGTCCCGGTGTCCTGTTGGGTATGACCACGGCGGAGATGTATCTTATCGAAGCGGAGTGCTTGGCCCGTAGCGGCAAGACGACCGAGGCTGCCGAGGTGTTGAAGACGTTGCGCCGTACGCGTTTCATGAACGAAACCTCCGCCGATGAGATTGGCGGTTCCGTGCAGGAAGTCCTGGATGAGCGTAGCCGTGAGATGGGAACCTTCTGGCGTTTCTTTGACATCAAGCGCTTGAACGGTGCGGAGAACGCCGGCATCTACATCCGTCGCCAAGTGATGTCGGATCCGTTGGATCCTTCTACCGCAACCGAGCTTGTCATTGCGCCGGATGACCCGCGTTGGGCTATCCCCTTCAGTGACAACGAAGCGGAACGTATGGGATGGGAACAGAATCCCGGCTGGAAATAGAACCTGAACAATAAGTACAAATAAGTCAATCGCCACCGTTTACGCTTTGTGTTTGCAAGTGAAAGCGGTGGCGATTCTAAAAATGGATAATGATATGAGATTCCAATTTTTATGTGTCTCCCTCTTGCTCTGCGTGGCGTCGGTCTCCGCTCAGCACACGATACGGGTTACGGGCAAGGTGAAGTTCATCGAGGACAATTTCAAAATCACGGCGTATCAGAACGAAGGCTTCTACCGTAAGAACCTTTCCGAAACGACGGTCGACCCCAAAGACCAAACCTATACGCTGACCGTCAGTGTGGAGAAGCCGGGATGCGTCTCGATAGGTTGTGGCTCGTGGCAGTCCGTAGACGTGTGGGCGGAGGACGAAGACCTGGAGATAAACTTCCGGGGCGTGGATACGGCCAAGGTCAAAATCAAGAACCCTCCTTACGTCTACGTCAAGGGGGGAAAGAAGAATGAGGTGATGAACCTGCTCAATTACGAGTCGTACCGCAACTACCAGAACATGATTGCCCTCTCACAGACCGTCTATAAGTTGCCTGTAGACGATGCCCGGGCTAAGCAGGAACTCTCCACGCAGTTGTATGGCATGAACAATGTGAACTTCACGGAACACATTCGCTACATCGCCAGCCACTATGCGGACCGCACGAGCGTGATGGCTGCCGTCTCGATGCTGAAGCCCCAGAGAGACTCTGCCCTCATCGAACAGACGCTTTCCGTCATGGAGTCCTGCAACTCCGGCACTACCTTGGCGAGTGAATACAGAGCCAAGGTCAAGGCGATGCAGGAAAAGATTGAGCGCATGAGAGTGGGGCAACCTGCGCCGGACTTCTCCTTGCCCGACGCGTCCGGCAAGTTGCACACCTTGAAGGAGTTCAAGGGTAAGGTCGTGGTTCTCGACTTTTGGGCCAGCTGGTGCGGGCCGTGCAGAAAGGAAATCTCCAATCTGAAGAAATACCATGAGGAGTTTAAGGGACAGGACGTGGCGTTCCTCAGTGTCTCGATAGACGAGAAACGGGAGGTTTGGGAGAAAGCCGTCAAGGAGGAGGATATGCCGTGGCTTCAGCTGTTGACTCCCGATGGCGGCAAGGAGATGATGGACAGCTACCAGTTCCGTGGCATCCCCTTCATCCTGGTGTTGGACAAGGAGGGCCGCATCTACAAGAAATATGTGGGAGGCGAAGCGATTCGCAACACCGTGAACGATGCCTTGGCCGGCAAGGAGGCCGACCCGACCCCTCCCAAGGTCTCCGTCTCCATAGGGATTTGACGCGAAAATATTTGCGTTATAAAGTGGATTTTCCTACTTTTGTGGCATGTTTCAAGGCTATAACGCAAATATTTTTGCATTTAAGTGTGGATTAGAGTACCCTCGTCAACCTGCATCGCCATTGATGCCAAGCGCAAGGTGCGTCTGTCCGACTATCCAATCATAGACCTTTATTATTGGAAGAGGGAGAACCTGGAGTTTGGCATTGTCCAAAAGAACATATCCGGGTATGACGTACTTGTTACGGACTTGGAACGAACGGTCTGCGATGCCGTGAAGTACAGAAACAAGATTGGACTTGATGTCTGCGGCGAGGTTATTGACAGCTATCTGAAAAAGGACAATCGCAACATATCGCTCCTGCATGAGTACGCCCGGAAACTCAGGGTGAAAAATATATTGACCAAATATTTGGAGACAAGGCTGTGACAAAGAATATAGGGAAGTCCATTAGGGCACGTTTGCTGAACCTTGCCAAAGAGGAGAAGCAAGAATATATGAAGGTACTGGTGAGATACCCCTGTTGTAATGGAGTGTATCAAGGAGAACCTGCAAAAGTATTGGAGTAAAGAAAAACTTGGATAAGACCCAAGATGGAATAGATAAAGGATGATACCAGCAGGATTCATTCCAAAAAAGTGTCACAAATGACAAGTTTTTGGAATGGACGCTTGGATTTCCTTGATAAACAGCTAACTTTGCATTCCGAAAAAGTGTCACTAATGACAACTTTTTGGAATGGGCATGATTGTACGACGAAACAGATACCTGGAAGAACTGGTAGGGTGGAAACATACGGACCTGATAAAGATTGTCACGGGACTGAGACGCAGCGGGAAGTCTTTCCTGCTCTTCACCCTCTTTCACCAACATCTATTGGACAGTGGCGTCGCCGGCGACCATATTATCGAAATCGCCTTGGATGACATGAGCTGGGAGGAGCTGCGTGACCCCGTCAGGCTGCTGTCGTACGTGAAGGAACGCGTCAAGGACGATGGGCAGTACTATCTGATAATTGACGAGGTGCAGCTGCTCGACCGCTTCGTGGATGTGCTCAACAGTTTCATGCACATGCCGAACGTGGACGTGTACGTGACCGGCAGCAATTCCCGCTTCCTCTCAAAGGATGTCGCCACGGAATTCCGTGGCAGAGGCATTGAGATTCATGTCTATCCCCTGTCGTTCGCCGAACTCCATGAGGCGGTGGGTGGCGACAGGTACAGCTTGTGGAAGCGTTACTGCACGTACGGCGGACTTCCCTATCTGGTGAACCTCAACGACGACCCGAAACGGGAGACCTATCTCTCTTCCCTCAACAGGACTCTTTACCTGCGCGACATCGTGGAGCGCAACGCGGTGGCGAACAGTGAGGATTTCCTGGAGCTGATGAACGTGGTGGCCTCGGGCATAGGCTCGCCGTGCAACCCTAACAAGATTGCCAACACCTTCAACACCGTGAAGAAGTCTTCGCTGGACTACAAGACGGTATCCAACTATCTCTCCTACATGGAGGATGCCTTTATCATCGAGAAGTCTGTCCGATACGACATCAAAGGCCGTAAGTACATAGGCACCCTGTCGAAATACTACTTTCAGGATATCGGCTTGCGCAACGCCCTGCTCAACTTCCGCCAGATAGAGGAGACCCATATCATGGAGAACGTGATTTACAACGAGCTTCGCAGCCGCGGCTATTCCGTGGATGTCGGGATAGTGGAGGTGCGTTCCGCCACGGAGCGCAAGCAGCTGGAGGTGGATTTCGTTGCCAATAAAGGCGACAAACGCTATTATATCCAGTCCGCCTATGCCCTGCCGGATGACGGGAAGCGCGAGCAGGAGCTGGCTTCGCTCAAGCGCATCAACGATTCGTTCAGGAAAATCCTGATCCTGCGGGATGACATAGCCCCGTACAATGACAATAATGGAGTGTTGATTATCGGCTTGATGGATTTCCTGCTTCGTCCGGACGCTTTTTGGGCGTGACCGACCCCTCTACCACCCGAACTTCAGAATCTCTCCGCCGTCGGAGACGGCGTACTTGCGGAGCAGGCCCTGCAGGCGCGCGGCACTCTCCATGAGGCCGGCCTCGCCGCTGTAGCCGTTGATGACGGCAAGCAGGTGCGTCGACCCTAACGAGAGCTTGGTGCGCTCGTTGTCGCTGGTGGGCGTGCCGATGCCTCCAAGGCGGTCGCGGTAGACCGGCATCCCTTCGATGTTGAGCGGGCCGCGGCCGATGCCCTCATAAGGCTCGTCCCTCTTGCCGATGCCCAGAACGAGCGTGTCGCCCGCAATCTTGTCCGCGTCGAACCCGCCGATGGAGTAGCCGCTGGCTATCGACTCCAGGTTGATGAGATCCACCACCGTGTCAATCTGATACAGCTCCATGCCCTTGAGGATGCGCCGGCAGAGCGCCTCGCCCGACGGACGGTAGCGGCTCGGGTCCTTGCCGCAACGCTTGTACGCCTCGCGCGTGGCCTGTATGGTAGCCATTTGCTTGATGGACTCGGTGGTGTACCTCGCCCGGTATTCCGCCACGAAGCAGCCAATCTCTTCCCACAGCTCCGCACTGTAGGGGCTGTTGCTCACCGTCGCGTCGATGGCCACGCCCCTGAACGCCGGACAGGCGTTGCGTATCTCTTCGGATACCTCGATATGAAATCCCATATACCTTATTATATATATTGTCGCTGCAAAGATACACGCCTTGCCTGAATCGTGCAACAGTTCCCGCTTCAAGTGTCCCTCTCGCTTCGCTCGGCGAACGGCTCTCCCGTAGGTTAATGATTCAAGGGCTTCCTCCCCCTGACTTAGTACAGATTTACTTTACACCGTTTTAACACTTTAAAAAGTAAAGAAAT
>CAVJRQ010000005.1:0-23265 GCA_963652075.1 Acutalibacteraceae bacterium | reverse complement strand
ATGAGGTACTATAGTCGTACGACGTTAGGGTGCATGGTCGTACGACATTAGGACACCCTCCCCGAACGAACGGACTTTGGTTAACGATTGGTTAACGATTGGTCAATGGCTGGTAAACGGAATAATCGCCACCGGGTTTTCGGATTGACCCAAAATTCCTTTGCTGGAATGGGGTAGGGGAAAGCCGTTATTCACAGGTATAGGAAGCCTCCAATACCTTGAAGCCTCGCAAGAAATCGGCGACAGGCATACGTTTCTTGCCGGCCAACTGGAGCTCCTTGATGTCCAGGAAGCCGTCGGCGACAGCCACGCGCAGATAGCTCTTTCCATCGGAGACAACCTGACCGACCTTGAGCTGATGCGGCTGGAAAAGTTTCTCCGACACATATACCTTCAAGACCTGACGGTTCTCATCGGTTTCCCGCACCAGTTCGCACCATGCGGCTGGATAAGGTGAGAGTCCGCGCACAAAATCGTACACCTGTTTCAAGGGTTTAGACCAGTCGATGCGGCAAGTCTCCTTGAAGATTTTCGGGGCAGGACGGAGTTCCGCACCGCCACGTATCAACTGCTCCTGCGGAACGGGATGCACATTGCCGGCAAGGATGTTGTCGACAGTTTCCACAACCAACCGGGCACCCAGCATCATCAATTTGTCGTGTACCGTACCCACATCGTCGGTATCGGCGATGGGGATGCGCACCTGTTGGATAATCTCGCCGGTATCTATCTCATGCTTCAGAAAGAACGTCGTGATGCCCGTCTCCGTCTCGCCGTTGATGACCGCCCAATTGATGGGGGCTGCGCCCCGATACTGCGGGAGCAACGAAGCGTGCAGATTGAAAGTGCCCATGGGAGGCATGTTCCACACCACCTCGGGCAGCATGCGGAAAGCCACCACAATCTGGAGGTCGGCCTTCAGGCCGCGCAACTCCTCCACAAAAGCCTCATCCTTGAGATTGACGGGTTGCATCACCTTCAGTCCGTTGGCGACGGCATATTGTTTCACTGGCGAGGGCTGGAGCACACTGCCATGGCGACCGACGGACTTGTCCGGCATGGTAACCACCGCCACGATGTTGTACCCTCCTTCCACCAGAGCCCGCAGGCTCTCCACCGCAAAGTCCGGCGTGCCCATATATACGATGCGTAAATCTTTCTTTTCCATAGTCAAACCGATTTATTCGGCCGAATAGTCGACCAACACTTGTCTATACGTATTGAATATCTTTGATTTGGAGACAAAGCCCAAGTACTTGCCGTCAGCGTCCACCACCGGGAGATTCCATGCGCCCGTGTCGTCAAACTTCGACATCACCACGTCCATGGAGTCGTTGATGTTCAGCCGTGCCGGGGCGGACACCATGAACTTGTCTACCGTGAAGCGGTGATAAAGTTCCTGACGGAACATGATGTTGCGGATGTCGTCCAGCAGGACTACGCCCAACAACACTCCCTCCTTGTTCACCACCGGGAAGACGTTGCGCTTGGACTTTGAAACCACCTGCACCATCTGCCCCAAATCCATGTCGGGAGAAACGGTTGTGAAGTTGGTCTCTACCACACTCTCCGTCTTCATCAGCGTAAGCACGGCCTTGTCCTTATGGTGAGTGATGAGCTGTCCCTTCTTGGCCAACCGCATCGAGTAGATACTGTGAGGTTCAAACACGATGATGGTCAGATAGGCACTGACGGATACAATCATCAGCGCGAGGAAGAGGTCGTAGCCTCCGGTCAGCTCCGCAATGAGGAAGATGCCTGTCAACGGCGCGTGCATGACACCCGACATCACCCCTGCCATGCCAAGCAGCGCGAAGTTCTTCTCGGGGATGTAGACACCCAAGTCGAACTGGTTGCAGAAGCGCGCGAAGATGAAACCGGTGATGCAGCCCAGAAACAGGCTGGGAGCGAAGATACCTCCGCAGCCGCCACCCCCGTTGGTGGCACTCGACGCGAAGACCTTGAACAGGATAATCAATGCCAGATAGATCAGCAACAGATTACCGTGGCCATAGAACAACGAGTTGTCGAGCACCTGGTTCCAATCCGCCAAGGAGGTGCCGTTGAGCAGCAGGCCGATGGTGTTGTAGCCTTCGCCGTAGAGCGGCGGGAACAGGAAGATGAGCACGCTCAACATCACGCCGCCTATCACCAATTTGGTGTAGGGATTGGAATATTTTCGGAACACGTCCTCTATCTTGTCCATGGTACGCGTAAAGTAGAGAGAGACCAGTCCGCAGGCGATTCCCATCAGGATGGCATACGGGATACGCTCCATCACAAAGGGATTGTCCAAATGAAAGCGGAACATCGCCTCCGTGCCGGTGGTGATGTAGGATACGGTGGCCGCCGTCACGCAGGTGACCAACAGAGGCAACAGCGACGACATGGTCATGTCAATCATCAGCACCTCCAAGGTGAACACCAATCCGGCGATAGGGGCTTTGAAGATGCCTGCCACGGCACCTGCCGCACCGCAACCGACGAGCAGCATCAGGGTCTTCGGTTCCATCTTGAAGACCTGTCCCAAGTTGCTGCCGATGGCGGAGCCGGTGAGCACGATAGGTGCCTCCGCTCCTACCGAACCGCCGAAGCCGATGGTGATGGCACTGGCCAACACGGACGACCAGACGTTATGTTTCTTGATGCGGCATTGTTTACGGGAGATGGCGTAGAGAATCTTGGTGACACCGTGGCTGATGTCGTCCCTCACGATGTTGCGTACGAACAATCCGGTGAGGAAGATACCCACTACGGGGTAAATCATATAGAGCCAGTTAGCTCCCGTCACATCAAAGTTGTCCGTCAAGAAGAACTCTATCCAGTGAATGATGTACTTCAGCACCAAAGCCGCCAAGGCGGTGAGGATACCCACCACGAAACTCAGCAGCAAAATGAATTGCTTCTCGCTGACATGCTCGTCGCGCCAGCGTATGAAGCTCTGCAACAGGTTTAATTTCTCTTCCGTTACTTCCATTCCGTAAAACCAATGCGACCGCTAATTCCTTACTCCCTGATAACCTTCACCGTGCTGTCCGAGCCCAACTTGATGATTCCCGATGGTTTGGGACGGCTCTTCTCATTCTGCCGATACTGCACGATGTAGTCCACCGCCTGCTTCACCTCATCGGAAATCTCGCTGAAGTTGGCCGGCGAGGGCTGACCGCTGATGTTGGCGGAAGTGGAGACAATGGCTTTCTTGAAACGCATGCAGAGTTGGCGGGAAAACTCCTCCTTGGTGATGCGTATGCCCACGCTGCCGTCTTCAGCCAACAGGTTCGGGGCCAGGTTGCGCGCCCCGTCGAAGATTACCGTCAAGGGTTTGGTGCTCAAATCCATCAAGTCCCATGCCACCAAGGGCACGTCCTTCACGTAGGACTCCACCTTGGCTTCGGAATCCACCAGCACCAGCATGGCCTTGCTGTCCGACCGTTTCTTTATCTCATACACGCGTTTCACCGCCTCTTCGTTGGTGGCGTCGCATCCTATTCCCCATATCGTGTCGGTGGGATAGAGAATGACACCGCCTTGCTGCATCACCTCAATGGCGCGCTTGATATCTTCGTTCATCCGTTCGTTTTGCATCACTGTTTCCTCCTGTATACTTTATTAGAATTCACTGGTAAAATGGAACTTGATGTGCTTGAAGTCCATCTGCGCCATCTGCAGCACGTAGTTGCTGTCGGCCAGGAACACATCTCGTCCGTCGCGGTCCTTTGCCATATACTGGTATTTGCGTTTCTTGAACGCTTCGAGCTCCTCCGCGTCATCGCTCTCTATCCAACACGCCTTGTAGAGGCTGATAGGCTCCCAACGGCAGAGTGCGTTGTATTCGTTTTCGAGCCGGTACTGAATGACCTCAAACTGCAGCTGGCCCACCGTACCGATAATCTTACGTCCGTTGAACTGGTTGACAAACAGCTGGGCTACACCCTCGTCCATCAACTGGTCGATGCCTTTGTTGAGCTGCTTGGTCTTCATCGGGTCGGCGTTCTCGATGTATTTGAACATCTCCGGCGAGAAGCTCGGCAATCCCTTGAAATGCAGATTCTCTCCTTCGGTTAGGGTGTCGCCAATCTTGAAGGTGCCGTTGTCCGGCAGACCGATGATATCGCCCGCCCAAGCCTCGTCGACGGTAGTCTTGCGCTGTGCCATAAACTGCGTGGGCGACGAGAAACGCATCGTCTTGCCATGACGCACATGGTAATAGGGCGTGTTGCGGGTAAACTTTCCGGAACATATCTTGCAGAAAGCCACACACGAGCGGTGGTTGGGGTCGATGTTGGCCGTTATCTTGAAGACGAAGCCCGTGAACTTGGGCTCCTGCGGATCAACGGTACGCTCGAGCGCCGTCACGGGACGCGGGCAAGGGGCTATCTCCACAAAGCAGTTGAGCAGCTCCTCCACACCGAAGTTGTTGAGGGCCGAACCGAAGAAGACCGGTGCCAGCTCACCCTTCAGGTAAGCCTGCACGTCGAACTCGGGATAGACCCCTTCAATCAGTTCCAACTCGTTGCGCAGCTTTTCAGCCAAAGGAGCACCGATGTGTCTGTCCAGGTCTTCGGTATTGATGTCCACCGCCACCTTTTCCGTCACGGTTTGTTTGGATGGTTGGAAAAGGTTCAGGCTCCGCTCATAGATGTTGTAGACACCCTTGAAACGGATGCCGCTCTCGATAGGCCACGTCAGGGGACGCACGCCGATGACCAGTTCCTCTTCCAGTTCGTCCAAGAGGTCAAAGGGGTCTTTGGCCTCGCGGTCCATCTTGTTGACGAAGATGATGACCGGTGTGTTGCGCATGCGGCAGACTTCCATCAGCTTGCGCGTCTGCGCCTCCACGCCTTTGGCACCGTCCACCACGATGATGACACTGTCCACGGCCGTGAGGGTGCGGTACGTGTCCTCGGCGAAGTCCTGGTGACCCGGCGTGTCGAGGATATTGATTTTATAGTCGCGGTAGTCGAATTCCATCACGGAGGTGGTTACGGAGATACCTCTCTGTTTCTCGATGTCCATCCAGTCCGATGTGGCTGTCTTCTTTATCTTGTTCGACTTCACGGCACCGGCTACCTGAATCTGTCCGCCGAACAACAGCAGTTTCTCGGTCAGTGACGTCTTACCCGCATCCGGGTGTGCGATAATCGCAAAAGTCCTTCTTCTTTCTATCTCATTCATATGACTAACTTACTAAAAAGGAATCCCTTTCATGCAAAGGGGCTTATCTTATAAAAAGTTCTTTGTTCTTGTTCTCTTGACTCCTCCCCGTCGGGAAGACCTGTCCGGGAGCGCACAACCGCTACTCCAACAAATCATCCAGTTCGCCCTTACGCTCCTTGTCGTAATAGTTCGCCAGCAAGGAAATGAACTTGCCGATTTCCTCCACGGCTTTCGCCGTGGCTTCGGTCACCTCTTTCTTTTGCAGCCGGAGCAACAGCACGCCGTAGAGCGCATTGAAGCAAACCTCCAATTCGGCCACGTCGGCCTGGTTGTTCTTCGCCCGCAGCTCCACAATGTAGGGCAACACCTTGTAGTAGGCCGCCGCGTAATAGGGCGCCTTGGGCGACCGCAGCAACTGCAGGTGCAGGTCGGTCAACTTCAGGACAATGTTCTTGTTGATTTGCAGATGACCCTGTTCCGCTACACCCTCCAGATGCATCATGTCTATCAACTCCTCATACCACCGGGTGAGTTTCGCCTTGCGCTCCTCGTCCAACTGATACGGTTCGATGATGCTCTTCCTTATCTTTTCGATGTCCAGTCCGTTGGCGCGCAAGAGGTCTTCCACCTGCCACATATATAATAGGTATTCGGCGACGTTCCGTTCTTTCAACTGTTCCGCTATAAACATATCCAGTCAGTTTTCAATAGAGTGAGTTACCCGTAATCGTCCAAAAGAAACCGGCTAAGGAGAGGACGATGACGACCACGCCGATGATGCGGTTGAGCAGCCAGATTCCCCTAAGGTTGAAGCGGTTGCGAATCTTGTTGACAAAGAACGTGATGCAGAACCACCACGAAACGGCTCCCGTAATGATGGCGATGTATCCCAGCGTCTGTTCATAGATGGGAATCTCGGGCAACACGAAAGCGAAGCGGGCGAAGAAACCGATGAACAGGAAGATGATGAGCGGATTGGAAAGGGTAACAAAAAACGCCGTCACGAAATTGTGGACGAGCGTGCCTTTGTTGGCTGAGATGGGCCGGATGGAACGAACCGGATTGCTGCGGAACGTGTAGATACCGAACGCCAACAACATGACACTGCCTATGAGTTGCAGATAGAAGATGTTCGCCTGGATAAAGTCGAAGACAAAGCTCATGCCGTATCCGGTTATCAAGGCGTAGATGATATCGCTCAGGGCCGCCCCCAGTCCGGTAACGAAACCGTAGGCACGGCCTTTGTTCAATGTCCGTTGTATGCACAGTACCCCCACAGGCCCGAGCGGCGCGGAGACCACCACGCCGATGATAAAGCCTTTCATTAGAAATTCTAATAGCGATACTTGTTCTAACCAATTCATGTTGCAAAGATGCCACTTTTTTTTGGGATAGTATCATGATAGAATCAATTATTTTACGAACGCCCCTGTTTTCGGTGTCCGCCACGGTGTCCGCCACTCTTTTTTGCTCTCTTTCTTTTGGGAGACGTTGGTTTTGCTTAACTTTGCGCATTCTTAGTAACAGGACTTGTTTATACAACAATAATTATTTACGTATATGATTCTATTTTTCAGAACCTCAGAAAAGAACGTGATTGCCACGGAGTGCGACCACGAGTTATCCTCTGAAGATGTAAAGAAGCTCTGCTGGCTCTACGGAGACGCGAAGCAAGAGAGCGAAGAGAACCTGAAAGGCTGCTTCGTCGGTCCGCGCAGGGAGATGATTACGCCCTGGAGTACCAATGCGGTGGAAATCACCCAGAACATGGGACTGGAAGGTATCACCCGTATCGAAGAATATTTCCCGGTGAAAAACGAGAAGGCCGATTACGACCCGATGTTGCAACGTATGTACAAAGGGCTGGACCAAGGAATCTTCACCACCAACCGGAAGCCGGAGCCTATCATATACGTTGAGAATCTCGAAGAGTATAACGAGAAAGAGGGTCTGGCTCTCTCACGCGAGGAGATGGACTATCTGCTCAAGGTGGAGAAGGACCTGGGCCGCAAGCTCACCGACTCGGAGGTGTTCGGCTTCGCGCAAATCAACTCGGAGCACTGCCGCCACAAAATCTTCGGCGGCACATTCATCATCGACGGCAAGGAGATGGAGTCATCGCTCTTCCAGATGATCAAGAAGACCACCGCCGAGAATCCCAACAAGATTATCTCCGCCTATAAGGATAATGTAGCCTTCGCCGAAGGCCCGGTTGTCGAGCAGTTCGCTCCGGCAGACCACTCTACCTCGGACTATTTCATCATCAAGGACATCAAGACCGTCATCTCGCTGAAAGCGGAGACGCACAACTTCCCCACCACCGTGGAGCCGTTCAACGGCGCGTCCACCGGTACGGGAGGTGAGATTCGCGACCGTATGGGCGGCGGAAAAGGTTCGTGGCCGATAGCCGGAACGGCTGTCTACATGACCTCCTATCCCCGCACCGAAGAGGGACGCGAATGGGAAGAGATTCTGCCCGTGCGCAAATGGCTCTACCAGACACCCGAACAGATTCTGATAAAAGCGTCAAACGGTGCGTCGGACTTCGGCAACAAGTTTGGCCAACCGCTGATTTGCGGATCGCTCCTCACCTTTGAGCACAAAGAGGACGATACGTTCTACGGTTACGACAAGGTAATCATGCTGGCAGGCGGTGTGGGCTACGGCACGCAGCGCGACTGTCTCAAGGGCAAGCCCGAGAAAGGCAACAAGATAGTGGTGCTGGGAGGTGACAACTACCGCATCGGATTGGGCGGCGGCTCCGTCTCTTCCGTGGAGACGGGACGTTACTCCTCGGGCATCGAGCTGAATGCCGTGCAGCGTGCCAACGCCGAGATGCAGAAACGGGCGAACAACGTGGTGCGCGCCTTGTGCGAGGAGGACGTGAACCCCATCGTCTCCATCCACGACCACGGCTCGGCGGGTCACGTCAACTGCCTCTCCGAGTTGGTTGAGGAGTGCGGTGGACTGATAGAGATGAGCAAGTTGCCTATCGGCGACAAGACGCTCTCCGCCAAGGAGATTATCGCCAACGAGAGCCAGGAGCGCATGGGACTTCTTATCAAGGAGGAGGCCATCGAGCACGTACACAAGATTGCCGAGCGCGAACGCGCCCCGATGTATGTGGTCGGCGAGACGACCGGAGACGCGCGCTTCGCCTTTGAACAGGCCGACGGTGTCCGTCCGTTCGACTTGGCCGTAGACCAGATGTTCGGCTCTTCGCCCAAGACCTACATGGTGGACAAGACCGTGGAGCGTCATTATGAAAACGTAACGTACGACACGTCCAAGCTCAATGAATACCTCAACCGCGTGCTGCAACTGGAGGCCGTTGCCTGCAAGGATTGGCTCACCAACAAGGTGGACCGTTCCGTGACCGGCAAGATTGCCCGTCAGCAGTGTCAGGGTGAACTGCAGTTGCCGCTGAGCGACTGCGGTGTGGTGGCACTCGACTACAGGGGAGAGAAAGGTATCGCCACCTCTTTGGGACATGCCCCGCAAGCCGCTTTGGCTAACCCTGCGGCAGGTTCGGTGCTCTCCGTGTCGGAGGCTCTGACCAACATCGTATGGGCTCCGTTCGCGGATGGCATGGACAGCATCTCGCTCTCCGCCAACTGGATGTGGCCTTGCCGATCACAGGAGGGAGAGGACGCGCGCCTCTACACCGCCGTGAAGGCTCTGTCGGACTTCTGCTGCGAGCTGCACATCAACGTGCCTACGGGCAAGGACTCGCTGTCCATGACCCAGAAATATCCCAACGGAGAGAAGGTTATCAGTCCGGGAACGGTGATTGTCTCCGCCGGAGGTGAGGTGTCGGACATCAAGAAGGTGGTGTCGCCGGTGTTGGTGAACGACCCGAAGACGACCATCTACCATATAGACTTCAGCTTCGACAACCTCCGTTTGGGCGGCTCCGCCTTTGCCCAGTCGCTGGGTAAGGTTGGCGACGACGTGCCCACGGTGAAGAATCCGAAGTATTTCCGCGACGCATTCCTCGCCATCCAGGAGTTGGTGAACAAAGGTTTGCTGCTTGCCGGACACGACATCTCCGCCGGAGGTCTCATCACCACCCTGTTGGAGATGTGCTTCGCCAACACCGAAGGCGGTATGGAAATCAGCCTCAACCGGATTAAGGAAGATGACCTCATCAAGATGCTGTTCGCCGAAAACCCGGGCGTAGTCATCCAGGTGAAGAACAAACACAAGGAAGAGGTGAAGAAGATTCTGGAAGATGCCGGCATAGGCTACGTGAAGCTGGGCGCGCCGACGGACGAGCGTCACATCCTCGTGACGAAGGGCGATGCCACCTACCAGTTCGGCATCGACTACCTGCGCGACGTTTGGTATTCGTCGTCGTACCTGCTCGACCGCAAGCAGAGCATGAACGGCTGTGCCAAGGATCGTTTCGACAACTACAAGAAACAACCGTTGGAGATGGCCTTCGGCAAAGACTTCACCGGGAAGTTCTCGCAATACGGCATCGACCCCAACCGCCGCACGCCGAGTGGCATCAAGGCGGCTATCATCCGCGAGAAGGGAACGAACGGCGAGCGCGAAATGGCCTATATGCTCTATCTGGCAGGCTTCGACGTGAAGGATGTCACCATGACGGACCTTATCAGTGGACGCGAGACGCTGGAGGAGATCAACTTCATTGTCTTCTGCGGCGGTTTCTCCAACTCCGACGTACTCGGTTCCGCCAAAGGATGGGCGGGAGGCTTCCTCTTCAACCCGAAGGCGAAAGCCACGTTGGACAAGTTCTACAGCCGTAAGGACACCCTGTCACTCGGCATCTGCAACGGCTGCCAGTTGATGATGGAGCTGGGACTGATCAATCCGGACCACAAGAAGAAGGGACACATGCTGCACAACAACTCGCACAAGTTCGAGTCTTCGTTCTTGGGACTGACCATCCCCACCAACCGCAGCGTGCTCTTCGGTTCGCTCAGCGGTTACAAACTGGGTATCTGGGTGGCTCACGGAGAGGGCAAGTTCTCATTGCCTTACGAGGAGGACAAGTACAACGTCATCGCCAAGTACAGCTACGACGAGTATCCGGGCAACCCCAACGGTTCTGACTACTCGGTAGCGGGACTGGCCAGCGACGACGGTCGCCATGTGGCCTTGATGCCTCACTTGGAACGTGCGTTCTTCCCCTGGCAGTGCGCCTACTATCCTGCCGACCGCAAGGAGAAGGATCAGGTTACGCCGTGGATTGAAGCGTTCGTCAACGCCAAGAACTGGGTCGTTAAGAACAGGAAATAACAATCGGCCGCACGGTTGCGGCACACTGAAAGAGGCTGTCCGCCCGCGTTTCGTCTTTCCATTCCTCTGAGTTTGGCGGGGCACGACAGGGCGGAGCGCCTCTTTTACTATGAAACCCGCTTGCGGGGAGTCTTTACATTTACATTGATATAACGCATGAACATCTATTGGGAATCATTCAGTATCTTCTTCAAGATAGGACTCTTCACCATCGGTGGCGGCTACGCCATGATACCGTTGATTGAGAACGAGGTGGTGAACAAAAAAGGCTGGATTGACAAGGAAGAGTTTGTCGACCTCATGGCCGTGGCGCAGTCGTCGCCCGGCGTGTTCGCCGTCAACATGGCCATCTTCATCGGCTACAAGATACGTGGGCTAAAGGGGAGCCTGACCACGGCTCTCGGTACGATACTCCCCTCGTTTCTCATCATACTGGCTATTGCGCTGTTCTTCCAGCAGTTCAAGGACAACCGCTTGGTGGAGAATATCTTCAAGGGCATCCGTCCTGCCGTGGTGGCGTTGATTGCCGCCCCCACCTTTTCGGTGGCCAAGTCGAGCAAAATCAACAAGTACACCGTCTGGATTCCCATCGTGAGCGCGCTGCTCATTTGGTGTCTGGGTGTCTCCCCCATCTACATCATCATCATTGCCGGCGTGAGCGGCTACCTGTGGGGTCGCTTCAAGGTTAACTCCAAAACTGAAAAGCCATGATATTCCTGCAACTGTTCTACACCTTCCTGAAGATAGGTCTCTTCGGTTTCGGCGGAGGCTACGCCATGCTTTCGCTCATACAGGGCGAAGTGGTGACTCGCCACAATTGGATTAGCAGTTCGGAGTTTACCGACATTGTGGCCATCAGCCAGATGACCCCCGGCCCCATCGGCATCAACTCCGCCACCTACATAGGCTACACCGCCATCGTGAACGCCGGCTACTCGCACGAGATAGGCATCCTGGGCAGCATCCTCGCCACCTTCGCCGTGGTGCTCCCCTCGTTCATCCTGATGCTGACCATCAGCAAGTTTCTCCTGAAATACAAAAAGCATCCGTTGGTGGAATCGGTATTCAAAGGTCTCCGTCCCGCCGTGGTGGGATTGCTGGCCGCCGCCGCCCTGCTGTTGATGACTCCGGAGAACTTCAGCAGTCCCGACACCAACCTCTACCAGTTCATCATCAGCGTGACGCTCTTCGTAGCCGCCTTTGTGGGCACCCGTTTCTACAAGGTCAACCCCATCCTGATGATTGTCATCTGCGGTGCCGTTGGAGCTATCGCCTACAGCTTTTAGGTGTCCCGAAAATCGCAAGTACGTAACTTGTAGTGTTAAGTCAGCAATGAAGGAATGCAATATCCAAATTGCGACTGAAAACTTTGTAGTCCCGGATTATTGATGTATGTTTGTACTCGTAATCGCTATCATTGGGCATATGGACTCGACACATAATATTATTGAATACGTAAATTGCTGCGTGGGTGCTTTTGCCAATCGCTTCCAGTTGCCGTTGGCGCAAGCGTATGCATATCTGCGCCGTTTCAAGGGAATTGATTTCCTGATAGACTGCTATGCAGCCGAGCATACCCTTTCCATAGAGGATGCAGTAGATGACATTACGGAGTTGTGTCAAAAGCATGGAGGAAGATTGACATGTTGAAATTGTATCATGGCAGCAATGTGGTTATCGAAGAGATTGACTTGTCACGTTCCAAGCGAGGCAAAGATTTTGGTTGTGGTTTCTATTTGAATCCAGATGAGTCTCAAGCGATGGGGATGGCAGTGCGTACGGCACAACGCATGATGGAAGGCGAACCGGTACTCAACACCTATCTCTTTGATGACTCGCTTTTAAAAGAAGAGTCTCCTTTATCCGTCAAGATATTCCCTGAATATTCTATAGAATGGGCAGAATTCGTCCTGACGAACAGGAGGAATTTGAGTGATACGCCAGTTCATTCGTATGATGTAGTTGTTGGTCCTATAGCAGATGATACCGTTGGCCTTCAAATGCGCCGTTTCATCCTGGGCTATATCAGCATCGAGAAGATGATAGAAGAGTTGCGTTTTCATGCACCTGCCATTCAATATTTCTTTGGGACAGAAAAGGCGATAGCCTATTTAAAGAAGGTTTAATCATGAGTGAAGACATACAGTTTCAAATAGAGTGTCTTTCTACCGAATTGGTAGAAATGTTGATGCAAAAGTATGGCTGGGACATGAAGAAGGCTTTGGATGAGCTATATTCATCGGAGACCTATAAGCGTCTTTGCAATCCAGCTTGCGGCTTATATTATGAGGGAGCCGTATATGTATTCTCTTATTTGGAGAACGAAATAGAAACCGGTGTGGTCAGATAACAAGTCACCGTCGCCGCCTTTGTGGGCGCCCGTTTCTACAAGGTCAACCCCATCCTGATGATTGTCATCTGCGGCATCGTTGGAGCTATCGCCTACAGCTTTTAGGTATCCCGAAAAATCTTTTAGGTGTCCCGAAAATCGCAACGGCTTACATCGGGCAACGTAAGTACTTACGTTGCCCGATGAAAGTACTTACGTTGGCTCACGTAAGTACTTACGTTGGCTTGTGTAAGTACTTACGTTTTTCACCGTACCCCTATGGCTGATTTTTTGAAATTTCAAAGTATTTTTAAATGAAAGAGCCGTGTAATTAATCATAAATGCTTGAAATCAATAAATGGTGTCTGAAAAATGTTTATTACCTTTGCAAGGTAAGGTATTTACAATGTAAAACGGATGGATTATGGCAGTAACAGAATTTACCTTCAAGCAAGCAAAGGAATTGATCAACACTCCTAAAGTTATTTTGGAGAGTGATGGTAAGACTGTCTGTGCATCTAAGCAAATAGACTGTACGCCCGGCTTACATGAAAATATCACCTTACGTTCACACGATGAGGAATTTTTGTTTTTATGGACAATCAACAGGAGTTCCAAAGAGTTAATCAAATTGAGTTTGCATGTCTTAGAGAAAGATTCGCATGTAGGGATATTCCGTGTGGATTATGTCTCCAATGATTCAGTTCATCCGAATCCTGCAATAGCAACCGTGGATGTTCCTGACGAACTTAAACCTTTTGCAGGAAAGGAAATCTCTGGACCTCACGCTCATTTTAATGTTTCCGGGTATAGAAACCTACAATGGGCAATTCCTTTAAACAACATAGATTTTAGCGTAAAGTCTATAGTTGACGAGCTGAACCATATTGATGTGGGGCCAGCCATTAAGTGTTTTGCTAAATACATAAATATAACAACGCCAATTATGGCACAACAAAGTTTAATATGAGTTGGATAGAAGACAGTATTACATACTACTACAAGTGGTTACGTGAACGTGCAAAAGTTCGCACAGATGAAACCACAGGGTGGAGTGTCATGTCCACTCCATTTTTGGGTGCCTATAATGATCCTCTTGAAATTTATCTACGTAAAGACGGAGATGAAATCGAGATGAGTGATGATGGAGTTACTTTTGATAATTTGAACCAATTAGGCGTTAATATTAGTCGCTCCGCAAAAAGAAAAGAATGGGTTGAATACATTCTTCGAAATTATGGTGTATCGCTTGACGGAAACGAACTTCGCACAGTAGCAACTATTGGGAATTTTCCACAAAAGAAACATGGTCTACTCTGTGCAATGTTAGAAATCTCCGAAATGGAAGTGCTGGCACAAAACAATGTGGCAACGATATTCAAAGAAGATGTAAGGAGCTTTTTCGACAAACATGATCTTGTTTACACTCCTCAGTTCATAACTAAAGGAAGTACAGGTATCGAATTTACTTTTGACTTTCAGTTTGCTGGAAGGAAAAAGGAAACAGTTGTTAAGTCATTTAACTCTTTGAACAAAATCAATGTTCCAAACTTCCTCTTCACGTGGAATGATATTAAACCGGTTCGTGAAGAACAAACAGGAAAAGAAATAAGTAGCTTGGCTATCGTTAATGATTTGGCCATAAAATTGAAACCCGAATATATTGAGGCTCTTAAAAAATATGGTTGTGGTTATGTGCCATGGAGCCAAAAAGATTCTCCCGAGACTATTAAATTGTTTAAAGGGTTAGTGGCCTGATGTGAAATTACGATATTAGATTACTTGAGCCATGCCGTAATAAGCATGGCTCTGTATTTTCTTCTTCGCGTTTTTTGCAGGTTGGTGATTCGGACGTTCCCGCATGGCGTGAAAAAAGAAGGTGGGTGCAGGATTTCCTGCACCCACCCCTCTTTAGTGTATGTCGTCTCGAAACGGATTATTCGCTCCAATCCATTTTGGTCATACGAACATAGCTCTGGTAGCGTTTCTTGGCCATCTCTTCGCAAGCGTTGAACAGGTCAGCGGCCTCGTTAGGATACTGTTTCATGACAGAAGCGAAACGAACCTCACCCTTCAGATAGTCTTGGAAGCCTTCCCAAGCCGGCTCTTTAGAGTCGAGAGAGAACGGATTCTTACCCTCTTCTTCCAATGCCGGGTTGAAACGCCACAGATGCCAGTAACCGCAAGCTACGGCTGCTGCCTCTTCGGCCTGTGCCTTGCCCATGCCCTTCTTCAAACCGTGGTTGATACAAGGAGCGTAAGCGATGACGATAGAAGGTCCGGGGTAAGCCTCGGCCTCGCGGATAGCCTTCAGGCACTGTGCCTGGTCAGCACCCATGGCAATCTGTGCTACGTATACGTATCCGTATGTCGTGGCAATCATACCAAGGTCTTTCTTGCGGACACGCTTGCCGCTGGCGGCAAACTTGGCGATGGCACCGAGCGGAGTAGCCTTGGAAGACTGACCACCCGTGTTGGAGTAAACCTCCGTATCCAGTACGAGGATGTTTACGTCCTCGCCGGAAGCGATGACGTGGTCCAAACCACCGTAACCGATATCGTAGGAAGCACCGTCACCACCGATAATCCACTGGCTTCTCTTCACCAGGTAGTGGCTGAGCTCTTTCAGTTGGGCGCAGGTAGAGCAACCCTTGGCTGCACCGGCCTCAATCATCGGAACCAACTTGGCGGCAGCGGCCTTGCTTGCGTCAGCGTCGTCCTTGCCGTCGAGCCATTCCTGAGCGGCTGCCTTGTATTCAGCGGGAGCCTCTTCGGTAGCGATAACCTCCTTCAGCAGTTCTGCGATGCGTGCGCGCATCTTCTTTGTTGCCAAAGTCATACCCAAGCCATACTCGCAGAAGTCCTCGAACAGGGAGTTGGCCCATGCGGGACCCTGACCCTTCTCGTTCGTCGTGTAAGGAGTGGAAGGAATAGAACCTGAGTAGATGGAAGAACATCCTGTTGCGTTGGAAACGATTTCGCGGTCGCCGAACAGCTGGGCAATCAACTTCACGTACGGAGTCTCGCCGCAACCGGAGCATGCGCCGGAGAACTCAAACAACGGAGTAGCGAACTGAGAGTTCTTCGGGTTGGACTTGATGTCTACCAACTCTTGTTTGCTCTTCACGTTCTTCACGCAGTAATCCCAGTTGGCAGCCTCTTTGAGCTCGCCTTCCAACGGAACCATGGCCAATGCCTTGCCGCCGGCTTTCGGGTTGCCCGGACATACGTCCACGCAGTTGCCGCAACCCAAGCAGTCCATTACGCCTACCTGCATGCGGAAGTGCATACCCTTCATGGCGGCGGGGGCTTTCATCTCTATGGTCGTAGCGCCGAAGCCCGCAACCTCTTTCTCGTCCATAACGAACGGACGGATACAAGCGTGAGGACAAACGAACGCGCACTTGTTGCACTGGATACAGTTCTCGGCGGTCCAGACCGGAACGAAAGCGGCTACGCCACGTTTCTCGTAAGCGGCTGTTCCCTGGTGCCATGTACCGTCCTCGATACCCTTGAATGCGGATACGGGGAGCAGGTGACCGTTCTGTGCGTTGATAGGACGGACGATTTCGTTGACGAAATCGGGGTCATTGTTGGGAGCCTTCTCGTCATCGGCGAGGTTGGCCCATGCCGGGTCGATAGCCAGTTCGTGGTATTCACCGCCACGGTCAACGGCAGCGTAGTTCTTGTTTACAACGTCTTCACCCTTCTTGCCGTAAGACTTCACGATGAACTTCTTCATCTGCTCGATAGCCAGGTCAACGGGGATGACACCCGTGATACGGAAGAACGCTGACTGCAGGATGGTGTTGGTACGGTTGCCCAAACCGATCTCCTGGGCAATCTTGGTAGCGTTGATATAGTAAACCTTGATGTGTTTCTGGGCGAAGTAGCGTTTCACGTTGTTGGGCAGGTTGTGGGCCAACTCGTCGCCTTCCCAGATGGTGTTGAGCAGGAAGGTACCGTTCTCTCTCAGTCCGCAGGTTACGTCGTACATGCGCAGGTAAGCCTGAACGTGGCAAGCCACGAAGTTCGGGGTGTTTACCAAATAGGTCGAACGGATAGGAGAGTCACCGAAACGAAGGTGTGAGCAGGTGAAACCTCCTGACTTCTTGGAGTCGTAAGAGAAGTAAGCCTGGCAGTGCTTGTCGGTGTTGTCACCGATAATCTTCACCGAGTTCTTGTTGGCACCTACGGTACCGTCTGCGCCCAAGCCGTAGAACTTGGCCTCGAACATGCCTTCGCCGCCCAGCGCGATTTCCTCTTCCTTAGGCAGGGAAGTGAAGGTAACGTCGTCCACGATACCGATGGTGAACTGGTTCTTCGGGGTAGCGAGAGCCAGGTTCTTGTACACGGCCAGAATCTGTGCCGGAGTGGTGTCGTTTGAACCCAGACCGTAGCGTCCGCCTACAATCAACGGAGCGTTTTCCACACCGTAGAAGCATTCCTTCACGTCGAGGAACAAAGGCTCGCCGTTAGCGCCCGGCTCTTTCGTTCTGTCGAGCACGGCGATGCGCTTGGCTGTCTTGGGCACAGCGGCAAGGAAGTGCTTTGCGGAGAACGGACGGTACAAGTGTACGGAAACCAAACCCACCTTCTCGCCTTTGGCTGTCAGGTAGTCGATGGCTTCGCGGGTAGCCTCTGTCACCGAACCCATGGCGATGATGACGCGCTCGGCGTCAGCGGCACCGTAGTAGTTGAACAGGTGGTATTCACGACCCGTTATATCTGAAATCTTGCCCATGTAGTCCTCAACGATGGCGGGAACAGCCTCGTAGTAAGGATTGCATGATTCTCTGTGCGCGAAGAATGTGTCGGGGTTCTCGGCCATACCGCGCGCTACCGGATGTTCGGGAGTGAGGGCACGGTTGCGGAACTCCGAGAGAGCCTGCTGGTCAATCAGCGGAGCGAGGTCTTCGTTCTCCAGCATCTCGATCTTCTGAATCTCGTGCGAAGTACGGAATCCGTCGAAGAAGTTCACGAACGGAACGCGTGACTTGATGGTTGCCAAGTGAGCTACACCTGCCAAATCCATCACTTCCTGAACAGAGCCTTCTGCCAACATGGCGAAGCCTGTCTGACGGCAGGACATGACGTCCTGGTGGTCACCGAAAATACAAAGAGAGTGAGAAGCCAGTGTACGAGCCGAAACATGGAATACGCAAGGAAGCAGCTCACCTGCAATCTTGTACATGTTGGGGATCATCAGCAACAGACCCTGTGATGCGGTGTAGGTCGTTGTCAGCGCACCGGCCTGCAGTGAACCGTGTACTGCACCGGCAGCACCGCCTTCTGACTGCATCTCCTGTACCAGGACTGTCTCGCCGAAGATGTTCTTGCGGCCTTGGGCAGCCCATTCATCTACATACTCAGCCATAGTAGACGACGGAGTGATGGGGTAAATAGCCGCAACTTCTGAGAACATATACGAGATATGTGCTGCAGCCTGGTTACCATCACACGTGATAAATTTTTTTTGTTTAGTCATAACTGATAAATTAATAGTAAATATTCGGTTACTGTTTTATGTTCCACTAATTCGGTTTCTCCGCCCCTCTCAATAAAGGAATCCGAACAACCACAAGGGGATTTGGTTTCCGTGACCCATCTCCGAGCGGTGCATGGCGTAATAGACGTTGGGGTTGTTCTTTATCTTGCAACCCTCGTCGCATATGCGGAAAGGCAGTTCGCCGTCCACCAGGAAAGAGGTCCCTTTGTCTCCCTTGTACAGTTTATGGTCCTTGTAGAGCGTGTTGAGGAAGAAGGTCTCCAGCACGTCCTGCGTCTCCACCTTCACCGGGTAGATGGCATACATCAGGTTGGTGTTGTGCATCATGATTTTCGACGGTTTCTTGGGGAATGCCTCTCCCTTCGGGTAAACCATGTTAATCAGGCGCGAGTCCGCCAGGTACTTGATGTAGTTCATCACCGTAGCCCTTGATGTCTGTATGTCGGCGGCGAGCTGGCTGACGTTGGGGGCGGTAGGACCGTCCACGGCCAGCAGGTAGAGCAGTTTCTTTATCTTCGACAGGTACTTCAGTTCTATCTGCTTGATGAGGAGGATGTCCACCTCTATCATCATGTTCATCGTCTTCAGCAGGTTCTCCGGGAAGTTCTTCTTCTCGAGGAAGAAGGGGTAGAACCCGTGGTGCAGATAGTCTTGGAAGTAGTTGAGCGGTTTCACTTTCGGCAGGATGGTCTTCGCTATCTGTTCGTGCCTTTGCAGGATGTCGTCCAGACTGTAGCAAGGGAAGTTGTTGCCGGTCTGCAGGTTGAGGAACTCCCTGAACGAGAATCCCCTCAGGTTGTAGGACTTCACGATGCCGTTCAGCTCGGGGTTCTCCTCTTTCAGCCGCATCACGGACGAGCCGGTGAAGACGATCTTCAGGTTGGGGAAGCGGTCGTAGCAGAGCCGCAGGTCCTGGCTCCAGTTGGGCTGTTTGAAGATTTGGTCTATCAGCAGCACCTTCCCGCCCCGTTTGTTGAACTCCTCCGCAAAGTGCGCGATGCTGCAGTTCTGGAAGTAGAAGTTGTTCATGTTGATGTACAGGCACGATCGGTCCGTCCCGAACTTCTCCTTGGCATACTGTAGCAGGAATGTCGTCTTCCCCACGCCGCGCGTGCCCTTGATGCCTATCAGACGGTCATTCCAGTCCACTTCGTCCATCAGGTCTCGACGGACGGGCGCGTTGGTATGCTCAACAAGATATGCGTGTGTTTGGTAGAAAACTTCCATTGCCGATACAAATTGCGGGCAAAGATAATAAGTATTCAACTAATTGCAAAGTAGAGATTGCATAAATTGTACCTATTTTTTGCCGTTATACTCATTTCACTTGTGCCTTCATCCACTCGATGGACTGCCGGTTTGTCTCCGCAAAGCGCCAATGGGCTGAGGTGGGTGTCACCACCACCGTCTTGGGTGCCGTGATGGAATTGAGGGCACCGCACACGGAAGTCGGGCAGCAGGTGTTGTCGGTGTAGCCGAACGAATAGAAGCCGGGCACGGCGATGTTGCGGGCGAAGTTCACCACGTCGTAGTAGCCCATAGTCTCCGTCACCACGGCAGGGTCTACCTCCGTCCCCGGCTTCTGCCCGGGAACGAACATGCGCGGCCATCCGCCGGCACGGCCATTCAGGAAGCCCGTCACGTCGCTCAATGCCGGATAGTATGCCACCACGAAGTTCACCCGTTTGTCCAGTCCGGCGGTGACGATGCTCAATGCGCCGCCTTGGCTGCCGCCGCATACGAAGGTGTTCTTCCCGTCGAACCCGGGGAGCGACTGCAGGAAGTCGATGCACCGCACGCATCCCAGATAGACCTCCTTGTAGTAGTAGGTATCCTTGTCGGCAATGCCGTTGTACCAGTAGTCTCCCAGCTCCTCCTTCCGGGCGTTGAAACGATCGTCGTCGGTGTCGAAGGCGATGCCGTGAATCTCAATCTCCAGGGTGATGAACCCCTCCTTGGCATACATCGTGGAGGGGGCTATCTTCTTCACTCCCGCTCCGGGGGGCACCAGTACCACCGGGTACTTGCCCTCCGCCTTCGGCTTGGTCAGGTATCCGTAGACGTAGCGTCCCTTGCGGGCGCATTGCAGTTTCACCACGGATACCTCCACCTCGTCGGTGGAGAGGTCGGGTCGTGGGGTTATCTCCGCGTCCATAGGCACTTTGGCGGCTTGCTTCATGGCCTTCTCCCAGTAGCGGTTGAAGTCCTTCGGCATCACCGTGTAAGGCTCGATGCGTTCGGGCTCGAACCCCACCTTGACGAAATCCTTGTAGCGTTTGCCGTCGAAGGTGAAGGCGACGTTGCAGTAGCGGAATCCCGGTGTCTGCATCGTGCCGAAGGGAACGGTGGCTTTGCCGTCGCGGAAGCGTACCGTGCCTTTCCGGTCTGCCGGGAGCATGTCGTCGCCGGCATCGTAGGTCACCTCCACGTCGTTGAGTCCCACACCGCCCGCATAGGCCCGTATCTCCACCGTGGCCTCTTCGCCCAGCTTGTAGCACCGGTCGGGAGTTGTGGTGGTGAACAGATATTCCAGATAATCGCGTCGCGCCTTCGATATTTGCGCGTCCGCAACGGTAACGCCGCCCATGAGGGCGAGCAAGCAGAGAATCAGGTAATGTTTCATAGGGTATTGTCTGTATGTTTTTGGTTGTTTCGTAAGTCTTCCTCGCGTCGGGCGGCGGCTCTCTCCCTCTTCCTCAGCACGAACCACAGCAGGGCGATGATGAGGTAGGAGAGGCCGATGGTCCCCCACTTCTCGGTGTCACTGGTTTCGGTGTTGCGCGGCAGGAAGTAGATAGCCATGGCGGTGGTATAGACCAGCAACGCCAAGGGCAGCCACACGGAACGTTTCGTTTTTCTCATCTTGTTCTATTGTCGTTTTCGGATGTAAAGTTCCGCAAAGTTATCCATTTCCTTGGGATTTTTGCGTAAGTTTGCGCTCAAATTTGATGCGATGACCATTTGCAGTAACTTTTCTATACGTCTCTATGCGCTATTGTGCGGTGTGCTCGGCCTGTTGGCTCTTCCCGCCCGTGCGCAACAGATGCCCTTCTCGCTCTCCGCGGCTTCATGCTATCCCAAAGTGGAGACGCGCGCCGTCTGGATTACCGTTCTCAACCAGCTCGATTGGCCCGACACGCACGCCCTCACGCCGCAGTCCATTGAGAAGCAGAAGCAGGAGATCGTGGACCAGCTGGAGGCTTTTCACAAGGCCAACTTCAATACCGTGCTGATGCAGACCCGTATGCGCGGAGACCTGATATACCCCTCCGGGATAGAACCCTTCAGCGACGCGCTCACCGGAACGCCCGGCAAAGACCCGGGTTATGACCCCTTGGCATTCATCATCGACGAGTGCCACAAGCGGGGTATGGAGTGTCACGCGTGGGTGGTGGCCATCCCCGTCGGCGGCGACAAGCACGTGCGCAGCCAGGGCAAGCGTTCCGTGGTGTCGCGCCATCGCTCGCTCTGCATGCACTACAAGGGTTGCTGGTACCTCAACCCCGGCGTGCCCGAGGCGAAGGAGTACCTTTTCTCCGTGGTGAAGGAGATGGTGACGCGGTACGACCTGGACGGTGTCAACTTCGACTACATCCGCTACCCGGACGGCAGGTCGCGCCTGCCGGACCACGCGCAGTTCCGCAAGTACGGCAAGGGGCGCACCCTGGCGCAGTGGCGCAGGGACAACCTCACCGAGATGGTGCGCTATATATATAAAGGTATAAAGGAGATAAAGCCCTACCTGAAGGTGGGCAGCTCGCCCCTCGGCAAGTACCGCGACACGCAACGCTATCCCTCCATGGGGTGGAACGCCTATCATGCGGTGTACCAGGATGCGCAGCGGTGGCTGGCTGAAGGCATACAGGACGTGGTGATGCCGATGCTCTATTTTCGCGAGAACCATTACTACCCCTTCGTGTACGACTGGTTGGAGCATGCCAACGGCCGCCTCGTCGTGCCCGGCTTGGGTGTCTACTTCCTCGAGGAGGCCAACTGGCCCTTGCGCGACGTGGAGCAGCAGATCTACTTCACACGCAGTGCCTCCGTGCCGGGTCAGGCATACTTCCGTGCCAAGTTCGTGTTGCGCAACGTCTCCGGACTTTTCGATGCCATCAAGCGGGACATCTATCCCTATCCGGCACTGACGGCTCCCATGCGCTGGCAAGACAGCATACCGCCTACGGCTTCCACGCGGCTGACGCGCCGCATGGAGGAGGGAAAGCTCGTCCTGCGGTGGAACGGCTCTACGGACAACTCGCGCCGATCCGCCTCGGACACGGGCATCCGTTACAACCTCTATGCCTCTACGGACGAGGTGGTGGATACTGACCTTCCCCAGAACATCGTGGCGTTGAACCTGCGTGATACCCTCTACGTGATGGATGCGGCGGAAGCACGCTCCCTCCATTTTGCGGTGCGGGCGGTCGACTGCTACGGCAATGAGAGCGTAGACCCGGTGAAAGCCTCCAAGGGGAATGCCCGTGCGGCCGGTTGTCATTGGACGGTGACGCTGGACAGGACTCCCGGTGCGGACCGCCTTACCGTGGAGGATGTCTATGGAAGGGTGGTGCTCAGGGAACCTTTCCGTGAAGAACTCTCCACGCACGCGCTGGACTGCGGGGTCTATCTTGTGAGGGTCTTCAACGCCAAGGGCGAGCAGTTGACCACAAAGCGATTCGTGAAGACGGAATAGGGGAGAAGTAGGGATGCATGGAGGGAGAGCAGGTGAAAAGTGTCTCCAAAAAGGAGACAATGCTAAAAAACATGCTAAAAAACCTTGCAAAGTTATTGGAAAGCAGTACTTTTGCCGAATAGATTGACACTTATGGAATGGCATAGACACATATCCCGGTTCGTTACTTGCGCAGCCCTGCTCGCCGGTGAGGCTCTCTGCGGCGGAGGAACACTCTGCGCCAGCACCGGTGTCCCTGGCGACAACCTTGCTGAGGCTCGTGCGAACCGTGCCGACGGAATGTCACGAATTACCCCCCCCCCTCCTATGCAT
>CAVJRQ010000004.1:0-21915 GCA_963652075.1 Acutalibacteraceae bacterium | reverse complement strand
ACCTTACGCAGGTCCACGTAAGTACTTACGATGGCTCACGTAAGTACTTACGTTGCCCGATGAAAGTACTTACGTTGGCAGGTGCAACCGCTTCACATTAACTGAAACAGTAGATATCCTAAATTGGGCCTTACTGAAATTTCCACCGGGTTTTCGGACTAACCCATTATTCTTTCTGCTTATTAGAGTACAAAGGAAACTTAAATGAAAGAGCCGTGTGTTGTAGCGTGGATTATATCCACAAAGTATTTTGAGGATATAATTCTATTACCTATCTTTGTGGCGGGAAACAACAATGCAAGATATGCCTACGATATTCTTCTATTTCGGATTGAGGTTCTTTTTCTTCACCAACGAGCATGTGCCGCCACACATACATGTGCGCAGTGCTGACGGTAAGGCAAAGTTCAACCTGCTTGACGGCACAATGATGGAGGAGAGTACGTTGAAACCGAAAGACCTCAAAACGGCGAAAGAAGTGATGCTGGTAAAGCGTGAGGAGTTCCTGCATGAGTGGTACAATATTCACGGGGAATAAAAACAATGGAGGATTTGCTATGAACATCAGAAAACTTTGGTTTGCGGACAACCGTATCTATGTCCAGACAACAGATGGCGAGGAACTGTATCAGTCGCTTTATTTTTACCCACGTCTGCTGCACGCCAGCCCAGAGCAACTTGCCGATTGCGAATTGTGGGATGAAGGTATACGCTGGGATGCACTGGATGAGGACGTGAGCTTTGAAAGTTTCCGCTATCCTGAAACAAAAGAACCGACTCCAGGCTTGCAGGCTGCTTTCCTTACCAATCCGGAATTGAATGTGTCTGCCGTTGCACGCAGAATTGGGATAAGACAGAGCCTGTTGGCGAGTTACATTAAAGGAACTAAAAAGCCGTCAAGTGAGCGGAAAGCACAAATACTCAATGCTATCCACTCAATAGGGCAGTCTCTTATGAACGTAAACTTTTAGAGAAAAGGGCAAGCGACACTTCTCTTTCCTTTTTGGAAGGAGGTTTTGTGGCTTTGTCACCGAGTGTGGGAATCTACATATTATCCCGAACTGGGGTAAAATCCGTAAGACGGTTTTGAGATTTATTATACGTAGCGCACCTATAGCGGTAAAAAATCTCGCTGACCGGAGAAAATTATTTTCCCCGTCAGCGAGATAATTCTTTCCGTCCAAAGTGCTTGTGTTGACGAAATCCTATTCTTCCTCAGCAAACATTGGGTCCCATGCAGGCAACAGGACGGGTTTCTCTTTCTTCAACAGGTTGAGCACCTTCTCTGGCACATATTTCTTGTGGACAGCCAGACGGAACATGTATTCGTTGAACCATTCGTCCGTCATGATGAGATGCCCTTTATGTCCATACTGTGCGCCCCAACTGTTCTCCACCATCCATTTCTTGGGCTTGCCGTTAGCGTCCAAGTCTACCGCCATCAGCGTCATGGCGTGCGTAGAGCCACTGGCGAACGTCTCGATGCGCGCTTTCTTGTCCATGCCGAACGTGGTGCCGAAGAGTGACTCGTAGTCGAAGTTCTTCACGTCGAGCAGGCCACGCTCCTTGTCCAGGAACTTGTTCACGTCGCACGAGAAGTACATCATCGTGCTGTCCTTGATGGACTCGATGGCCATCTGCTTGATGTCGTCGATGGGGAGGTTCACGTAGAGCCAGTTGTGCCCGTCGTACGCGTGGCGGTCATAGTCAATCTCGTAGACTTTCCAGAAGGGGCGGCTCGGGTCGTTCATCAGCATGATGTAGTTGTTCTCCAGGTCGTCGTTGATAAACTCCTTGTAGAACGACTGGGGCGTGTAAGTCTTTGGTTCACTCAGGTATTTGCCGTTGGCATCCTTGGGTGCCCATTGGAAGGAACTGACCGGCTCGCCGAAAGCGTAGACCAGCATCCGGTAGACGGTGGCCAGCATCTCTGTCTTCTTGGCGTTGAGGTCGGCGGACTTGCTCTTCTTCTGTACCATCTGCCGCAGTTCCATGCCATACTCTCTCAGTTTCAGTTTCACGAACGAAGAGATGCGGGCGGTGTTGTCGCTGTTGTAGGTCTCGGGCATCACCTCTTTGGGTACCAGACCGTACTTGTCCACGATGTCCATCACTCCGGTAAACTGTCCGCCGTCGCTCACGGGAGCCTTGAAGAGGAACTGCACCATCTTGTCGTCAATAGGTCTGTCGGCGGTCTCTATGATGCCTTGCAGAAAGAGGTTGGCCTTCTCCAACTGGTCCCAGAAGAAGTTGTAGTTTTGCGAGAATTCCAACGACGGCAGGTTGTATTTGGCAATCATCTTGGAGCGCATCACGTTCAGTCCCGTGAAGAGCCAGCAACGGCCGGAGGACTGTTGGTCCGTTATCCCTTTGGAGAGTACTCTGTTACTGAAGTAGGGGTCGAAGTTGGCTTTGTTTTCGCGGTTCACCGCCAGCAAGCGGATGTCGTTGCCGGAGATGGCGTTGCGAAGTGCCTTTTCCGACGGGGTGGCTTGGTAGCCTTTGCGGATGTCGCTCAGCATCGATTCGGAGATGCCTCCGTTTTGTGCGAATGCGCCCATGGTCAAGGTGGCGGCAAACAGCACGGCAAAAGATTTGTTCATAGTTTTGTTCGTTTATGTTTGGTTGAAGTTCATTGCAACAATAGCTTTATCGGGTAGGCAGGCAATCCACGGAGTAGACCTGCACCTTCTTTCCGCTTCGGCTGGAGAAGTAAATCTTGTCGCCCCGGTGGCTGTAGATAGGATGTGGGTGACTGTCCTGTCCCAACCAGTCTGTCTCGTGCTTGCAGAGCGGAATCCACTTCAGTGTTCCCTTCTCCCAGTCGGGAATCACCTGCGAAATGTATTCGGCATCCTTTTTGTGCGGGTCCGGCCCGTTGTCCGTACTGTTCTCCCTTACCGGCTTGATGTCTTCGGGGAACTTGAAGTAGCCATCGCACACCAGGTCGCCGTTGTGCGCCATCAGGAAGTGTCCGTAGGCGTTGTAGTCATCCGGCAGGGCGGACTCCACGTAAGAGAAATCCCTCGTGTCCACCCGTCCCACAAAGGCCGGTCCGTTGGCGTAGCCACCGTGGTAGATGATGTAACGCCCGTCGTCGCTCCACATCTCGTGGCACACCCAGTCCTCCCTGCTTCGGTTGTACCGGCCAGGCATCTCTCCCTCCGTGCGTACCCTGCGTAAGGTGTCGTTGGTGTGGTCGTAGAGCCAGATACGACGTATGCCGCAGTCCGATTCGGGCCACTCGTGGTTGAACATAATCTGTTCGCGGTTCACGGGGTTGAATTGCACGTGCGTAATCCAACAGCGGGGCACCTCTTTCTCATAGACCAGTTCACCGGTCTCTGTGCTGTAGACGCAGAGGTAACTGCTCAGTCCTTCTGCCTGCACGCGCCCGTCGATGTTGTACTTCGGACGCTTGTCCAATCCGTAACCCTCCGTGTCGGGATCGAAGTCGAGGCAGCGTCCGTCCGTCATCGGCACGCAGAGCAACTTCCCGTCGTCGCTGACATGGGTGAAGGCGGTCATGCGTCCGTCCGGCACGCTGTTGAGCAGGGTGACGTGACCCTGCATGTCCACTTTGCAGATTTTGTCGTCCTGGATGAAGTAGACCGTGTTGTGGCGGCAGTCGAGGCTGACGCTGGCCTTGCCCAGCCCGTTGTTGAAGCCTCCGTCGAAGTAGACGTAGCTCTTCAGGTAGCCGCTGCGGTTCTGCGTGAGGATGCGCTCCTCGCCGTTGGCCAAGTCCTTCACCACCACGTTGGGGCTACCGTTGCGGTCGCTGATGAGGAAGATGTACCGGTCGTCTTGCGACAGGCTCGAACAGGTAAAGTAGAGCAGTTGCGTATCATATTCTTCGCAACCGGAGACATGTGTCCGTTGCTGAAGCGGGTGTTTCGTTTCCATATTTATAGCGTTTGTAACCATTCTGCAATATTCGGAAAAATATCCGAGTTGTGCAAACTTCGCCATCCTCTTTGCGCAAAGAGGATGGCGAAAGAGCGTCCGGAAGCCTGTCCGGTTCAATTATGGAATTATTTCTCTAATAACTTCGGGCAAGTTGCGTTTATCCCATTCTTTTTATATACTTTTGCGGTCAAAACAATTAAACTAATATTTTACTTAGGTATATGGCAAATGTGATTAAGTTACGCAAAGGCTTGGACATTAACCTGAAGGGAAAGCCTGCGCCGGAGATTTCCGACGTGAAGCAGGCTGAGACCTACGCTTTGGTTCCCGATGATTTCACCGGGGTTACGCCGAAGGTGGTTGTGAGGGAGAATGACGTAGTCAAGGCCGGAGACGCTCTGTTCGTGGACAAGAAGCATCCGGAAGTGAAGTTCGTCTCTCCCGTAAGCGGTACGGTTTTGGGTGTCGATAGAGGCGAACGCCGCAAGGTACTCTCTGTCCGTGTGAAGGCCGATGCAACGCCGGATTACGTGGATTTCGGCAAGAAAGAGGTAGGTAGAATGTCTGCCGAAGAGGTAAAGTCGGCTTTGTTGGAAGCTGGATTGTTTGCTTTTATCAACCAACGTCCCTATGACATCGTTGCGGATCCGACCGTGATGCCGAAGGCTGTCTTTGTCTCGGCGTTCGACTCCAAACCGTTGGCTCCGGACTTTGAGTTGGTTCTTAAAGGTCAGGAAGAGGATTTTCAGGTTGGACTGGATGCGTTGGCCAAGTTGGCTCCCGCTTACTTGGGCATCAGCGCGAAACAGAAGAGCACTGCGCTGACGCAGGCGCGCAACGTCACCGTCACGGTGTTCGACGGTCCGCATCCCGCAGGCAATGTGGGCGTGCAGATTCATCACGTCAACCCCATCAACAAAGGCGAAGTGGTTTGGACTGTCCGTCCCGAGGACGTGTTGCTCATCGGTCGCCTGTTCCGTACCGGACATGTAGACTTCACCCGTGTCATCGCTTTGGTGGGTTCTGAGGTTACGGCTCCGGCCTACTACCGTATCGTGGCTGGTGCTCAGCTCACGTCGTTGCTCAGCGGTCGCTTGAGCAGTGGCAAGGTGCTGCGCATCATCAACGGCAACGTACTCACCGGCAAGGTGGTGGCTGCCGACGGATTCCTGTCGGCCAAGGCCAACGAAGTTACCGTAATTCCCGAAGGGTCGGACGTTAACGAGATGTTGGGTTGGATTATGCCGCGCGTCAACCAGTTCAGCACCAGCCATTCTTACTTCAGCTGGTTGCTCGGCAAGAAGAAGGAATATACGCTGGATGCCCGCGTGAAGGGCGGTGAGCGCCACATGATTATGTCCAACGAGTATGACAAGGTGTTCCCCATGGATATCCTGCCCGAGTACTTGGTGAAGGCCATCATCGCCGGAGACATCGACCGCATGGAGGCTCTCGGCATCTACGAGGTCGCTCCCGAGGACTTCGCCCTGTGCGAGTTTGTCGACTCTTCGAAGTTGGAACTGCAGCGTATCGTACGCCAGGGACTCGATGCTTTGCACGCTGAAATGTGTTAGCGTAATTATACATTATTATATATAAAGAATTAGTTAATGAAAGCGTTAAGAAATTATCTCGACAAGATAAAGCCCAACTTCGAAGAGGGGGGTAAGTTCCATGCTTTTCGTTCGGTGTTCGATGGATTTGAGACTTTCCTCTTTGTCCCCAACACCACCTCGAAGACGGGAACCAATATACATGATGCCATTGACAGCAAGCGCATCATGTCCATTGTTGTGATCGCGTTGATGCCGGCTCTGCTGTTCGGTATGTACAACGTCGGTTATCAACATTTCATGGCTACCACCGGCAGTGTAGGTGGATTCTGGGAAATGTTCATCTACGGCTTCTTGGCTGTGTTGCCAAAGATTATCGTTTCGTACGTGGTCGGCTTGGGCATCGAGTTCGTTGTAGCCCAATGGAAACACGAGGAGATTCAAGAGGGATTCCTCGTATCGGGTATGCTGATACCGATGATTGTCCCGGTAGACTGTCCGTTGTGGATTCTGGCCATCGCCACCGCCTTCTCTGTCATCTTTGCCAAGGAGGTGTTCGGCGGAACAGGTATGAATGTCTTCAACGTAGCCCTCATTACCCGTGCGTTTCTCTTCTTTGCCTATCCGACAAAGATGTCCGGAGACGCTGTATGGGTGTCGGGCGACAGCATCCTCGGCCTGGGTCATCAGGTGGACGGACTCACCGCTGCCACTCCGCTGGGACTGGCCGCTACCTCCGGCTCTGTCCCTGAGTTCTCTATGGATATGGTCTACGGACTGATTCCCGGATCCATAGGCGAGACCAGCGTCATCGCCATCGCTCTCGGAGCAATCCTGCTCCTGTGGACAGGCGTGGCAAGTTGGAAGACGATGCTCTCCGTGTTCGTTGGCGGTGGACTTATGGCTTGGGTCTTCAATGTGGCCGGACCGGACACGACGATGGCTCACATGCCTTGGTACGAACACCTCGTGTTGGGCGGCTTCTGCTTCGGTGCCGTGTTTATGGCTACCGACCCTGTGACCTCCGCCCGTACGGAGACAGGCAAATACATCTTCGGATTCCTCATCGGTGTCATGGCGATTATCATCCGTGTGCTCAACCCGGGATATCCCGAGGGCATGATGTTGGCAATCCTGCTGATGAACGTATTTGCTCCGTTGATAGACTACTGCGTAGTTCAGAGCAATATTTCCCGTAGAATGAAACGTGCAAAAATCAAATAAGGACTATGGCTACTATGAATTATAAATGCAAGGTGTGTGGCTATGTCCACGAAGGAATGAACGCACCTGAGAAATGTCCGGTCTGTGGCGCTGCCGCATCGGAGTTTGAGAAGGTGAAGGGTGCCGGCAAGAAAGTTGACACGAACAGCAACGCCTATACGATTGTCTATGCATCCGTTTTGGTGATAATCGTGGCTTTCCTGTTGGCGTTTGTCAGCTCGTCATTGAGCGAGAAGCAGGGAAAGAATGTGGAACTGGATACGAAGAAACAGATACTTTCCGCATTGAACGTTCATGAAGTCGCTGACGCGGAGGCTGCCTACAACCAATACGTGAAGGCGGACATGCTGATGAACGAAGACGGCACGCTCGCCGAGAACACCGGTTCATTTGTTACCGGCTATGAGAAAGAGTATAAGGACAACAATCGCTTGCATGTGTTTGTTGCCGAAGTGGACGGCGAGACCAAATATATCTTCCCCGTTTATGGTGTCGGCCTGTGGGGTTCCATCTGGGGCTACGTAGCTCTGGACAGTGACAAGAACACCGTTTACGGCGTTTACTTCTCCCACGCCAGCGAGACTCCGGGCTTGGGCGCCGAGATAGCCAGCGCTAAGTTCCAAAGTGAGTTCGTCGGCAAGAAGACGATAGAAGATGGCAACATTGGCTTGAGCGTAGTGAAGAACGGTAAGGTGGAGAAAGCCGACTACCAGGTAGACGGAATCTCCGGCGGAACCATCACCTCGATGGGCGTGAACGACATGCTTCACAGCTGTCTGGGTAACTACAAGGCTTTTTTAACGAATAATCAGGAGGACTAAGAACATGGGACAGTTGTTTTCAAAAAAGAATAAAGAGGTATTCGCTACCCCTATCAGTCTGAATAACCCTGTCACCGTGCAGGTGTTGGGTATCTGCTCGGCGTTGGCAGTAACGGCCAAGTTGGAACCCGCCATCGTGATGGGCTTGTCCGTGACGGTGATTACCGCGTTTTCCAATTTCGTCATCTCTTTGATACGTAAGACGATTCCCAACCGCATCCGTATCATCGTACAGCTGGTGGTCGTAGCCGCTTTGGTTACCATCGTCAGCGAGATATTGAAAGCTTTCGCCTACGACGTGAGCGTTCAGCTCTCCGTGTATGTCGGTCTGATTATTACCAACTGTATCCTGATGGGTCGTCTGGAGGCTTTCGCCATGCAGGGCGCTCCTTGGGAGTCGTTCCTCGACGGTATCGGCAATGGCTTGGGCTATGCCAAGATATTGGTCATCGTGGCGTTCTTCCGTGAACTCTTGGGTTCGGGTACGCTGCTTGGCTTCAATATCTTGAACTATGATTGCATTCACGACTTTGGGTACATCAACAATGGCTTGATGCTGATGCCTCCTATGGCTTTGATTATCGTCGCTTGCCTCATCTGGTACCAACGCGCTCATAACAAGGATTTACAGGAGAAGTGATAATTAGAGAATTGATAACTAAAGGCCGGGACGGACTTGCTGCGGTAGCCTGTTAGCGGAGCGACTCCCGGTGAATAATTAGTTTTATATGGAACATTTTTTCAGTTTATTGGTCCGCTCGATATTTGTGGACAATATGATATTCGCGTTTTTCTTGGGTATGTGCTCCTACTTGGCCGTATCGAAGAATGTTAAGACAGCGTTGGGACTGGGTGTCGCCGTCACCTTCGTGTTGGTGGTGACGCTACCCGTCAACTATTTGCTGCAGACGAAGGTGCTTGCCGCCAACGCCATTGTCGAAGGTGTCGACCTGAGTTTCCTCAGCTTCATCCTCTTCATCGCCGTCATTGCAGGCATCACGCAGTTGGTGGAGATGGTGGTGGAACGTTTCAGTCCATCCCTCTACGCCTCGTTGGGTATATTCCTTCCGTTGATTGCCGTTAACTGCGCCATCATGGGTGCTTCCCTTTTCATGCAACAGCGCATCACGTTGGGTGAGAGCGACCCGAAGTCCATCACCTGCATCGCCGATGCCGTCTCTTATGCGTTGGGTTCGGGTATCGGTTGGATGTTGGCAATCGTCGGACTGGCCGCCATACGCGAGAAGATGGCTTACTCCGACGTGCCCGCTCCGCTGAAAGGCTTGGGCATCACGTTCATCACCGTAGGTCTGATGGCTATGGCGTTTATGTGTTTCTCTGGTTTGAACATCTAATAAAGAAAGGAATAAAACAATGGATATGAATTTAATTATTGCGAGCATTGGAGTGTTCCTTATCGTGATTCTCTTGCTTGTAGTCATCCTGTTGGTGGCGAAGAAGTTTCTGGTACCTTCCGGAAACGTCAAGCTGACCATCAACGGAGAAAAGAATATGGAGGTGGCATCGGGATCTACCCTGCTCAACACCTTGTCGGAAAATGGTGTGTTCCTCTCTTCCGCTTGTGGAGGTAAAGGTTCGTGCGGACAATGCAAATGCCAGGTGTTGGAGGGCGGAGGCGAGATCCTTCCTTCCGAAACGTCGCACATCAGCCGCAAACAGGCGCAAGACCACTGGCGCTTGGGTTGTCAGGTCAAGGTGAAGGGCGATATGGCCATCAAAGTTCCCGAAAGCGTGCTTGGCGTGAAAGAGTGGGAGTGCGAGGTCATCAGCAACAAGAACGTGGCAACCTTCATCAAGGAGTTTATCGTGGCTTTGCCGAAAGGCGAACACATGGACTTCCTGCCGGGTTCCTATGCTCAGATTAAGATTCCCGCCTACGCAATGGACTATGACAAGGATATTGACAAGAGCCTGATTGGTGACGAATACCTGCCCGCTTGGCAGAAGTTCGGACTCTTCTCGTTGAAGTGTAAAAACGATACGCCGACCATCCGCGCCTACTCTATGGCCAACTATCCCGCAGAGGGCGACCGCATCATGTTGACGGTACGTATCGCCACTCCTCCGTTCAAACCGAAACCACAAGTCGGCTTCCAGGACGTGATGCCGGGTATCGCTTCGTCCTACATCTTCACTCTGAAACCGGGCGACAAGGTTGTCATGAGCGGTCCTTACGGAGATTTCCATCCTATTTTCGACTCCAAGAAAGAGATGATTTGGGTCGGCGGCGGTGCCGGTATGGCTCCGTTGCGTGCACAGATTATGCACATGACCCGCACTTTGAATACGCGTGACCGCGAGATGCACTACTTCTATGGTGCCCGTGCCCTCAACGAGGTGTTCTATCTGCCGGACTTCCTGCAGCTGGAGAAGGACTTCCCGAACTTCCACTTCCACTTGGCTCTCGACCGTCCCGACCCTGCGGCTGATGCAGCTGGTGTGAAGTACACCGCTGGATTCGTTCACCAAGTGATGTACAACACCTATCTGAAGGACCACGAAGCTCCCGAGGATATTGAGTACTACATGTGCGGCCCCGGCCCGATGTCGAAAGCCGTGGTTGGCATGCTCGACGGTCTGGGTGTAGAAAGCTCGTCAATTCTGTATGACAACTTCGGCGGATAATGCCGTGGCTGTTATCCGATAACACACGCAAAGGCCTCTGAATAAGGGGCTTTTGCTTTTAATATCATAAAGATTGTTGCTATGGAAATAGACAAGATACTCCAGCGGTTGGGCATTGCCCAGCTCAATGCGATGCAGGAAGCCGCATGGGAATGTGACACCGATGACCGGGATATGGTGCTTCTCTCGCCAACCGGATCCGGCAAGACCATTGCCTACCTGTTGCCCCTCCTGCGGTCGCTGAACCCTGACGCTGAAGGCGTACAGGCCGTCATCCTCGTTCCTTCACGCGAGCTGGCCATTCAAACCGAGACGGTATTCAAATCCATGAATACCCCTTACCGGGTCATGAGCTGCTATGGCGGTCGTCCGGCCATGGACGAACACCGTACCATGAACGGTGTGCAGCCTTCGGTCATCGTGGGCACTCCCGGACGAATGAACGACCACCTGAACAAACGGAACTTTGATGCCGCCACGGTGCGCTATCTCGTTATCGATGAGTTCGACAAGTGTCTCGAATTTGGGTTCCACGAAGAGATGTCCGCAGTTATCAGCCAACTGCCCCATCTGCACAAACGCTACCTCCTCTCCGCTACCGATGCCGAAGAGATTCCCCGGTTTACCGGACTGAACCAGCCTTTGCGGCTCAACTATTTGGGCGGAGAGACGGACAGTGTCAACCGCATCCATCGCTATAAGGTCGTCTCTCCCGAGAAAGACAAACTCGAAACCCTCTACAACCTGTTGTGTACCTTGGGAGGGCGGCCGAGCATCGTCTTCTGCAACTATCGGGAGTCGGTGGATCGTATCAGTGGATTCCTCTCCTCCAAGGGCATTTCCCATGAAGCGTTCCACGGCGGCATGGAACAGGACAAACGGGAGCGGGCGCTCTATAAGTTCCGCAACGGCAGCTGCTCCGTCTTCGTCTCCACCGACTTGGCGGCGCGTGGACTCGACATTCCCGACATCGAGAACATCATCCACTACCACTTGCCCGTCAACGAAGAGGGCTACATCCACCGCAATGGCCGTACCGCCCGGTGGGATGCCAGCGGCAACTCCTACCTGATACTCCATTCCGAAGAGGTGGCACCCGACTACTGCGGTGAACTGGAAACGTTTCAGTTCCCGTCCGTCATCCCGAAACCCACCCAACCCGAATGGGCTACCATATATATAGGAAAGGGGAAGAAGGACAAGCTCAACAAGGTGGACATTGTGGGATTTCTCTATAAAAAAGGCAATCTCCAACGTGACGACGTGGGCAGGGTGGACGTGAAAGACCACTATTCCTTTGTCGCTGTCAAGCGAAAACGGCTGAAACAAACGTTTAATTTGATTCGTGGAGAGAAAATTAAGGGAATAAAGACGATTATTGAGGAAATTCGATAGCTTTTGCTTACATTGTGATATTTATCCGCCCTTTATATTGTCTATAGAGGGTGATGAGTAAACAAAACGATATTTCTGGTTGCAACATACACATTGCAAAATGATAGAATGAGATTTCGATTGAGGCGAATTATTAAAGAAAACATCCCTTTGGCTTAACTTTTAAGACGAATCATTTGGGCGGCTTGGCGGAAGTTAGTATCTTCGCCTCATTAAGTGAGATCAAAGATAATATTGTATAACTAACAAAACAAACTTCAAATGAAAAAGCATAATTTCAATGCCGGACCATCAATACTTCCGCGTGAAGTAATCGAACAAACAGCTCAAGCCGTACTGGACTTCAACGGTTCGGGTCTTTCCATCTTGGAAATCAGCCACCGCGCTAAGGATTTTCAACCGGTGGTGGACGAGGCGGTTGCCCTGTTTAAAGAATTGTTGAACATCCCCGAAGGCTACTCTGTATTGTTCCTCGGTGGTGGTGCCAGCTTGGAATTCTGTATGGTTCCTTACAACTTCATGGAGAAGAAAGCCGCTTACCTCAATACGGGTACATGGGCCAAGAAGGCACTCAAGGAGGCCAAGAACTTTGGAGAGGCCGTAGAAGTGGCTTCTTCCGCTGACGCTAACTTCACCTATATCCCAAAGAACTACACCATTCCTGCTGACGCTGACTATTTCCACTATACCAGCAACAACACCATCTTTGGTACCGAAATCCGTGACGCTTTCGTGGATTCTCCCGTGCCTGTGGTTTGCGACATGTCCTCCGACATCTTCTCTCATCCGGTTGACGTAAGCAAGTACATCTGCATCTATGGTGGTGCCCAGAAGAACCTGGCTCCCGCCGGTCTGACTTTCGTCATCGTGAAGAATGAAGCCGTAGGCAAGGTTTCGCGGACAATTCCTACCATGTTGAACTATCAGACACACATCGACGGTGGCTCCATGTTCAACACGCCTCCCGTATTGCCTATCTACACAGCCCTGCTGAACCTTCGTTGGATTAAGAAGATGGGCGGTGTCGAGGCTATGGCAAAGCGTGCCAAGGAACGTGCGGACTTGCTCTATGGCGAGATTGACCGCAACAAGCTCTTCCGGGGTACGGTGAACGTTGAAGACCGTTCATACATGAACATCTGCTTCGTGATGAACGACGAATACAAAGACCTGGAGGCTGACTTCCTGAAATTCGCTACCGAAAGAGGTATGGTAGGTATCAAGGGTCACCGTTCCGTCGGCGGATTCCGCGCTTCTTGCTACAATGCGCTGCCCCTTGAGAGCGTTCAGGCTTTGGTGGACTGCATGCAAGAGTTTGAGAAACTTCATTGATTTGTCTTACTTTAGATAGATTCAGAAAGATGAAAGTATTAGTAGCTACTGATAAACCGTTCGCCAAAGTAGCGGTGGACGGCATCCGTGCAGAGATTGAAGCTGCCGGATACCAATTGGTGTTGCTCGAGAAGTATGGCGAAAAGGCCAAGCTCCTCGATGCCGTGAAAGATGCCAACGCCATCATCATCCGTAGTGATGTGATTGACGCTGAGGTGCTCGATGCCGCCAAGGAACTGAAAATCGTTGTTCGTGCCGGTGCCGGCTACGACAATGTAGACCTGGAGGCTGCCACCGCGCACAACGTGTGCGTGATGAACACTCCGGGACAGAACTCCAATGCCGTTGCCGAGTTGGCTTTGGGCTTGATGGTCTACGCCGTTCGTAACCTCTATAACGGAACTTCCGGCACGGAGCTGAAAGGCAAGAAGTTGGGTATCCACGCTTATGGCAATGTAGGCCGTAACGTAGCCCGCATCGCCAAAGGCTTCGGTATGGAAATCTACGCTTACGACGCGTTCTGCCCCAAGGAGGTGATGGAGAGCGAAGGCGTGAAGGTTTGCGCCACCGCCGAAGAGCTCTACAAGAGCTGCGACATCGTTTCGCTGCACATCCCGGCTACGGCGGAGACCAAAAACTCCATCAACTACGCGTTGGTAAACCTTATGCCGAAAGGTGGCGTGCTGGTGAATACCGCCCGCAAGGAAGTTATCAACGAGCCCGAGTTGATCAAGTTGCTCGAAGAACGTACCGATTTGAAGTACATGACTGACATTATGCCGGTTGCCAACGATGAGTTCGCTTCCAAGTTCGCTGGTCGTTACTTCTCTACTCCCAAGAAGATGGGAGCGCAGACCGCTGAGGCCAATATCAATGCCGGTATTGCCGCTGCCAAACAGATTGTCGGTTATTTGAAGGACGGCTGCGAGAAGTTCCGCGTAAACAAGTAATTGATTTATAACTCTGCACCATAGACTATACGAGATGCAGACCTGTCGCTTGACGGATCTCTCCACCGCGAGAGATGTCTTGAAACAGGTCTCCCGATTCCCTACAGTCTATGGTGCTTTTTCGTTTAACACCAAAACAATTATTCTATATGGCTATAATCAAACCCTTTAAAGGTATACGTCCGCCTCAGGCGTTGGTCGAGGAGGTGGAGTCTCGCCCTTATGATGTGCTCAACTCCGATGAGGCGCGCAAAGAGGCTGAAGGTAACGAGAAATCTCTTTACCATATTATCAAACCTGAGATAGATTTCCCCGAAGGTACGGACGAACACGACCCGCGTGTTTACGAGAAGGCCGCCGAGAACTTCCAAAAGTTCCAGGACAAGGGCTGGCTGGTGCAGGACAAGAAGGAGAACTACTACATCTACGCACAGACCATGAACGGGAAAACCCAATATGGACTGGTGGTTTGCGCCTACGTGGACGACTACTTGAACGGGGTAATCAAAAAACATGAGCTGACGCGTAAGGACAAGGAAGAAGACCGCATGAAGCACGTGCGCGTGAACAACGCCAACATCGAACCTGTCTTCTTTGCCTATCCGGACAACAAAGAGCTGGATGCCATCGTAGCCCGCTATGCGGCCGCCAAGCCGGAGTATGACTTCATCGCTCCTATTGACGGATTCCGTCACCAGTTCTGGATTATCGACAACGAGGCGGATATCCAGACTATCACCAAGGCTTTTGCCGCCATGCCTTCACTCTATATTGCCGACGGACACCACCGTTCAGCGGCAGCTGCCCTCGTGGGTGCGGAGAAGGCACGCCTCAACCCGAATCATCGTGGCGACGAGGAGTATAACTACTTCATGGCAGTCTGCTTCCCCGCCAACCAGTTGACCATCATCGACTACAACCGTGTGGTGAAGGACCTGAACGGACTCACGCCGGCGCAGTTCCTCGATGCGCTGAAGGCCAACTTCGACGTGGAGGAGAAAGGCGCGGACATCTACAAGCCCAACAAACTCCACAACTTCTCGCTCTATCTGGAGGGCAAGTGGTACAGCCTCACCGCCAAAGCCGGAACCTATAACGACAACGATCCTATCGGTGTGCTGGATGTAACCATCTCGTCCAATCTGATATTGAACGATATTTTGGGCATCAAGGACTTGCGTACGGACAAGCGCATCGACTTTGTGGGTGGCATCCGTGGCTTGGGTGAACTGAAACGTCGTGTGGACAGTGGCGAGATGAAAGTGGCGTTGGCTCTCTATCCGGTGTCGATGAAACAACTGATGGACATTGCCGACAGTGGCAACATCATGCCTCCGAAGACTACTTGGTTTGAGCCGAAGCTTCGCTCGGGACTGGTTATACATAAGTTGGTATAGTCAGCCGCCAATAATAATGAGACTTCACTCTGAAAAAACGCAAGCGGTTGCATGTGTCAACGTAAGTACTTACACAAGCCAACGTAAGTACTTACGTGAGCCATCGTAAGTACTTACATCAGCCATCGTAAGTACTTGCGTTGCGGAGGTCATGCAGGCGTGAATGCGAATCAAGTAAAAGCGGATGCCAATGGGAGTACTTTCCTCCTGTCGGCATCCGCTTTGGGTTTTGATAGGTAGTTTACGTTATCTGTTCTGATACATGGCATCGTAATACTTCTGGTAGTCGCCGGAGGTGACGTTGTCCATCCACTCCTGGTTGTCGAGATACCAACGGACGGTCTTCTCGATACCCTCCTCAAACTGGAGGCTCGGTTCCCAACCCAACTCCTGTTGCAGCTTGCGCGAGTCGATGGCGTAGCGCATGTCGTGACCCTTGCGGTCGGTGACGTAAGTGATGAGGTCCATATCCTCGCCCTCCTTACGGCCTAACAGACGGTCTACGGTCTTGATGACCACCTTGATGATGTCGATATTCTTCCATTCGTTGAATCCGCCGATGTTGTAGGTGTCCGCTATCTTTCCCTTGTGGAATATCAGGTCGATGGCCCGTGCGTGGTCTTCCACGTAGAGCCAGTCGCGCACGTTCTCGCCCTTGCCGTACACCGGCAAAGCCTTGCGGTGGCGGATGTTGTTGATGAAGAGCGGAATCAGCTTCTCGGGGAACTGGTAAGGCCCGTAGTTGTTGGAGCAGTTGGTAACGACGGTCGGCATGCCGTAGGTGTCGTGGAACGCCCGCACGAAGTGGTCACTGCCTGCCTTCGAAGCGGAGTAGGGGGAGTGCGGGTTGTATTTCGTAGTTTCCATGAAGAACTCTTCACCGTAAGCCTCGTGGTTCTTGCCGCTCGAAGCCTTTGTGGTGAAGGGAGCGGGGACACCTTCCGGATGCGTCAGTTCCAGCGCTCCGTACACCTCGTCCGTAGAGATATGGTAGAAACGTTTTCCCTCGTACTTCTCCGGCAATTCCTCCCAGTACTCCTTGGCGGCCTGCAGCAACGTGAGCGTACCCATCACGTTGGTCTGCGCGAAGGTGAACGGGTCTTTGATGGAACGGTCCACGTGGCTCTCGGCGGCCAGGTGGATGATGCCGTCTATGTTGTATTCCCTCAGCAGGCGTTGAATGGTGGCGTAGTCGCAGATGTCCGCCTTCACGAAGAGGTAGTTGGGCTTGTTCTCGATATCCTTCAGATTGGCCAGATTGCCGGCATAGGTCAACTTGTCGAGGTTGACGATGCGGTAGTCGGGGTATTTGTTGACAAACAGTCTCACCACGTGAGAACCGATGAAACCGGCACCGCCGGTGATGATGATGTTTCTTTTGTAACTCATATTGCTCGTTCTTGATATTTCGTTATACAGAAACCGTCAGCTTGCGCATGCCGGTCGGTTATTTCCTAAGTTCGTTGATGCAGACCTTCAGCGAGTCGGTCCAGTAAGGAACCTTCACGCCGAACGTGCTCTTTATCTTACTCTTGTCCAGCACCGAGAAGTGCGGCCGTTTCACCGGACTGGGGAACTCCTCGCTGTAGCAGGGCTGTATGTCGCACGTGTTGCCGCTCAGCTCGCAGATGCACTTGGCGAAGTCGTACCACGAGCAGACCCCTTCGTTAGAGAAGTGGTAAATGCCGGTCTTCTCCAGTTGGCGCGTCTCGATGATGTGGAAGATGGCCGCCGCCAGGTCGCCGGCGTAGGTGGGCGTACCCACCTGGTCGAACACCACCTTCAGCGTCTCTTTCGTGGCGGTGAGGTTTTGCATCGTCTTCACGAAGTTCTTGCCAAAGGGCGAATAGAGCCATGCCGTGCGGATGATGATGGCGTGGCAGCCCGTGGCTTCAATGCTCTTCTCACCCGCCAGCTTCGTCTTCCCGTAGACACCCAACGGACTGGTTTCCCAATCCTCCTTGCAGGGGGTGTTGCGGTCGCCTTGGAACACATAGTCCGTGGAGACGTGGATGAGCGTGCCGTTCACCTCTTTCATCGCTTCGGCGAGGTTGCCTGCGGCGGTGTTGTTGAGCAGGTTCGCCACGTCGTAGTCCGTCTCCGCCTTGTCCACGTTGGTGTAGGCGGCACAGTTGACAATCACCTCAATACGATTTTCCTTCACCATACGCCGTATCTCCTCAAGGTTGGTGATGTCCAGCTTCGTGTAGCCCTCGGCCACGTCGGTGAAGAGGTAGTGGTCGTCGCTCCGTTGGGAAACCAACTGCATCTCGTTGCCAAGTTGTCCGTTGGCTCCCGTTACCAGTATGTTCATATCTTTCAGTCCTTTATTACGTTATTCGTTATACATCTCCATCGTGAACGGTGAATCGAACTCCCTCAACAACGGGTGCTTGGTGTCCTTTTCGCTCAGCAGTGCCTTCTCTGTGGGGATGCGCCAATCGATGTGCAGGTCCGTGTCCAGAATGCTGATGCCGCCATCCGCTTCGGGGTGGTAAAACTCGTCGCACTTGTACTGGAACACCGCCGTCTCGCTCAGTACGGCAAACCCGTGGGCGAAACCTTTGGGGATGAAAAACTGCCGGTGGTTCTCTTCCGTCAGCTCCACCGTCACATGCTCTCCGTAGGTGGGAGAACCCACACGCAAATCCACTGCCACGTCCAGCACGGCTCCCCTCACGCAACGTACGATTTTGCTCTGGGGGTAGGGCGGACGTTGGAAATGGAGTCCGCGCATCACACCGTAGGACGACATGCTCTCATTGTCCTGCACGAAGCGGATGGGGCGCACTTTCTCGTCGAACTCCCGTTGTGAGAAACTCTCGAAAAAATAACCGCGCGCGTCCTTGAAGACACGCGGTTCTATGATGACCACGCCGTCGATGGCTGTCTTGATAACTTCCATGTATATCTTTTATCTATTGTCTATGCTTTTGTCTTGTTACTTGTTCTCCGCCAGACGAATCAGGTACTTTCCGTAGTCGTTCTTGGCCATCGGTTGAGCCTCCTTCAGGAGTGTCTCTTTGGAAATCCACCCTTGGTTATAGGCGATAGCCTCTAAACAGGCCACCTTCACTCCCTGGCGTTTCTCTATCACCTCGATGAAGGTGGAGGCTTCGGACAGCGAGTCGTGCGTGCCGGTGTCGAGCCAAGCGAAACCGCGTTGCAGGGTCTGCACTTTCAGTATCCGTTGCCGCAGGTACTCTTGGTTGACGGTGGTAATCTCCAGTTCGCCGCGGGCGGACGGCTTGATGTGTTTGGCTATCTCCACCACCGAGTTGGGGTAGAAGTAGAGTCCCACCACGGCGTAGTTGCTCTTCGGCTGGGCTGGTTTCTCCTCGATGCTGAGGCAGTTGCCCTCTTTGTCGAACTCCGCTACTCCATAGCGTTCCGGGTCACTCACCTGGTAACCGAAGACGGCGGCCCGTCCCTCTTCCTCCACCATCTTCACTGTCTGATGCAGCAGACCCGTGAAGCCGGAACCGTAGAAGATATTGTCGCCAAGCACCAGACAAACACTGTCGTTGCCGATGAACTCCTCGCCGATGATGAACGCCTGTGCCAGTCCGTCCGGGGAGGGCTGCTCGGCATACTCGAAGCGTACGCCATACTGGCTGCCGTCGCCCAACAGACGCTTGAATCCGGGCAGGTCATACGGGGTGGAGATAATCAGAATCTCCCTGATACCTGCCAGCATCAGGACGGAGAGGGGGTAGTAAATCATCGGTTTGTCGAAGATGGGGATAAGTTGCTTGCTGATTCCTTTGGTGATGGGATATAACCGTGTTCCGCTACCACCGGCCAATACAATACCTTTCATATTACAGTTGCTTGAAGTTATAATTTCTGCAAAGGTAGTCATTTGTAATTATCCCTTGGGCTCTCGCTCCCGATTATTTTGCTCCGGACAAGCATTTTTTGTTGGGATTACAGATATTTCCAGAAACGGAGAGATGAAATTATAACGGTAAAACCCGTAACCCTTTTGCTGTCTCGTAAGTTTGCCATATATTTGCAATTAGAAATCTGCTTGAAGTATGGCAATTAGATTATACCCCATAGGCATTCAGACCTTCGAGCGTATCCGCAAGGAGAACCTGCTCTATGTTGACAAGACGGCGTACGTGTATCACATGACACATACGAGCGGCAAGTATTTCTTCCTTAGCCGTCCGAGGCGTTTCGGAAAGTCGCTGTTAGTGTCAACCTTCCAAAGTTACTTTGAGGGACGGAAAGAACTGTTTGAAGGACTTGCCATTGAGAAGTTGGAGACGGAGTGGAATGAGTACCCTGTGCTGCACTTCGATATGAGTAGAGGCAAGCACATGGACAAGAAGCAGCTGGAGGAATATCTGGGTTACCTGTTGGAGGACCAAGAGAACAAGTTCGGTATCACGGAACACCGCAATGGTGTGAACAACAGATTCTCCGACCTCATGAGAACTGTCTACCGGAAGACAGGACGGCAGTTGGTCGTGCTCATTGACGAGTATGACGCTCCGTTGCTGGATGTAGCGCATGAGGACACGTTGCTGCCTCAGCTCCGTGACACGATGCGCAACTTCTACAGTCCTTTGAAGGCGGCCGAACCGATGCTGCGTTTCGTGTTCATGACCGGCATCACGAAGTTCTCGCAGCTGAGCATATTCAGCGAGCTGAACAACATAAAGAATGTCTCCATGTACGAGCCGTATGCCGGCATCTGTGGAATTACGAAGGAGGAGCTGCTCACTCAGATGAGTGAAGACATCGACGCACTGGCGGTGAAGCTCAAGCAGAGCCGTGAGGAGACGGTCACGAAACTTACGGACTTGTACGACGGCTACCATTTCACTTGGCCCTCGCCGGATGTGTTCAATCCCTTCAGTTTGCTCAATTGCTTTGCCGACGGAAAGCTGGGCGCCTATTGGTTCGGTACGGGCACTCCCACATACCTCATCAACATGATGCGCAAGTTCCTAGTGCAGCCGGATGGGTTGAAGCCCATGCAGGCAAGGTGTTCCGCCTTTGACGCTCCCACGGAAAGCATGACTTCGCTCACGCCGTTGTTGTACCAGAGCGGCTACATCACCATCAAGGACTATGATGAGGACACCGACCTTTATACGCTTGATTTCCCGAACAGTGAGATAAAGGTTGGAATGTTTGAGAGTCTGCTACCTAATTATATGGGTGGCGATGCAGAGCGGTGTGACGTGGCGATAGCCAAAATGTCGGCGTTGATTCGTCAAGGAGACATCGACGGTGGCTTGCAACTGCTTGCGGACTTTTTGGCGACAGTGCCTTACTGCGACAACACCAACTACGAGGGTCACTGGCAGCAGACACTTTACTTGTAGGTACGCTCAGCCATCGGGGGATACTCCACCCGGTTGGACTAAACTCTTTGCCACGAGGTGGAGATATAGATCGATAATCCTAATTTCTGTATTCCGTCGGGTTTACACCAAGATTGTGCAATACATAACGGCTGAAATAAGCTGGCGACGAGAAGTTGAACATGTCGGATATCTGAACGAACGACAACGTCTTGTCGCGCAACAGCCGGGAGATGTCGAGAGCAGTGTAGCGGTTTATCCAGAAGTTGGCAGCATAGCCGCTCACCGACTTTGACACCTCTGAGAGATACTTGGAGGTGACACACAGCTTGTCGGCATACCACGTCACTTCACGATGACTGCGGTACTCGCCGCTTTCGAGCAACGAGAGAAAGCGGTTCATCAGCGTGGCATATTGGGTGGACACATCCGTTTCCTCGTACAGCGTGGCATGGAAATCGAAGAAGTCAATAATCATCGCCTGCACCTTATTCTGCATCATATCGTTGTAGAACTTATGCTCGGTCTGCAACATACGGATTTGCAGGTCGTCGAAGTTGCGCTTGCATTGCTCGAACTGTATGGATGTGAGGTGCATGATGGGGTTGAGGAACAAGGCAAGCTGTCCCTTCATCCCATAGTTGCTTTGCGGAGTGCTCAGCTCTATCAGTTTGGACGATACGTACACTATGACGACACGGAAATCCTTCTCTGGCGTAATCTTCTCCACCAGTTTGCCCTTGCGCACTATCATCAGGTCGCCCTGCTTCATCTCGAGTTCCGCCCCGTTGAACACAATACGGCAGGAACCGCCAAGGCAAAGGGCGTGTCCCAAATACTTCCTATACGGGTTCGTGCCGATGTCGTCAAGACGGTCTGCTATGATGATGTCCTTTTGCTGTTCCATGTCAAATCTTAGTTTTTACCTATTATATAATAGACGCTCCGCAAAGCAAAAAGTTACAAGCCAATATGTTTTACTCCTTGACGATTCTTGAACCTCCGAACACGTCGCTCATCTCCATCGTGCTGAGAGCCTTGTCTATCTTGCGCAGTTCTTCAGCGGAAAGCACAATGTCGACAGCTCCGATATTCTCCTTCATGCGGCAGAGGCGGCGGGTGCCGGGAATGGGCACTATCCACGGCTTCTTGCACATCATCCAGGCGAGTGATACTTGCGCCGGCGTGGCATGGTGTGCTTCGGCAAGCTGGTCGAGCATCTCAAAGAGATATTTGTTCTTGTCGAAGCTCTCCTTCCGGTACTGTGGCATCACGGCACGGTAGTCGTATTCGGCATCAAACTTTGACTCTGCGTTGTAGCACTCCGTGAGCAGTCCGTTTGCCAAGGGCGAGAACGCCACGAAGCCCAC
>CAVJRQ010000003.1:0-4774 GCA_963652075.1 Acutalibacteraceae bacterium | reverse complement strand
CCTACGGGAATCGAACCCGTGTTCCATGCGTGAGAGGCATGTGTCCTAGCCGCTAGACGAAAGTGCCATATCTGTCTCGAAGACGGGTGCAAAGGTAGAGCTTATCTTTGAACTGTGCAAGCGTTCCGCAAACTTTTTTCAAAAAAAAGTTTGCGGAACTGCCTTCTCTAATAACAGCCGGCTTTTCGTTTCATGCCGAATCGCACAAAACATTTTGCATTCTGAACGTAAAGGCGTACCTTCGCATCGGGAGAAAACACAATATCCACAAAAACGAACTTTAGACGCAACTCCACATGAAAAGGACACTCATTGCCTTGCCAAATACAGCAAGGCTATCATCGGACACGACCAGCCGTCGCGGAACAAAATCAACCTCACGATTCAGAAGAACCTCTACATTCTTGTCGGCGCTGTTGTTGGCAATCATGCTATGGGCTATCCCGACAAACGTCGCCCGAGCCGATTCTTCATTCACCAAAGGCGGTACTTTCACCGTAGGCAAGGGAACGTTTTTACTGAACGGCGAGCCCTTCATCGTGAAGGCAGCCGAGCTGCACTATCCGCGCATCCCACGCGCCTATTGGGACCACCGCGTCAAGATGTGCAAGGCATTGGGCATGAACACAGTCTGCATCTATGTATTCTGGAACATCCACGAGCAACGGGAGGGAAAGTTCGACTTCACCGGCAACAACGACATAGCGGAGTTCTGCCGTGTGGTACAGAAGAACGGGATGTACGTCATCGTGCGTCCGGGGCCTTACGTCTGCGCCGAGTGGGAAATGGGCGGACTGCCTTGGTGGTTGCTGAAGAAGAAAGAGATACGGTTGCGCGAGTCCGACCCTTACTTCCTTGAGCGTGTGGAGAAGTTTGAGCAGCAAGTGGGCAAGCAACTGGCTTCGCTCACTATCCAAAACGGCGGGCCCATCATCATGGTACAGGTAGAGAATGAATACGGCTCCTACGGTACGGACAAAGCCTACGTCTCCGCCATCCGCGACATCGTGCGACGCTCGGGGTTCGACAAGGTGGCACTCTTCCAGTGCGACTGGGCCAGCAACTTCGAACGCAACGGACTGGATGACCTCATCTGGACGATGAACTTCGGTACGGGAGCCAACATCGACAACCAGTTCCGCCGCCTCGGCGAGCTGCGCCCCGACTCTCCCAAGATGTGCTCAGAGTTTTGGAGCGGATGGTTCGACAAATGGGGCGCACGTCATGAGACCCGTCCCGCCAAAGCCATGGTCAACGGCATGGACGAGATGCTTTCCAAAGGCATCAGCTTCTCGCTCTACATGACCCATGGAGGCACCAGTTTCGGCCATTGGGCGGGAGCCAACTCTCCCGGCTATCAACCCGATGTCACCTCCTACGACTACGATGCACCCATCAACGAATACGGCCTCGCCACGCCCAAGTTCTACGAACTGCGGCGGATGATGGCGAAATATAACGGCGGCAAGTCGCTGCCCGCCGTACCCAAGTCCCCCATGCCCCTCATCAGCGTTCCCGAGTTCCGTCTGACAGAGTACGCACCGCTTACCAACGGCACAGACCTTTCGAGGGCACGCACGGCATCGACCCTCAAGACCTTCGAGGAGCTTGATATGGGTTGGGGCACTACGGTTTACCAAACCACCCTGCCGCAAATCAGCGAAGGCACCCTGCTCACTGCCGACGTACACGACTTCGCCATCGTCTATGTCAACGGCACGCGCATCGGCACTATCGACCGTTCACGCAACGAGTCGAGCCTCGAACTTCCGCCGCTCCTTGCCGAGCACAACCGGCTGGTACTTGTCGTAGAAGCCATGGGACGCATCAACTTCGGACGCGCCATCAAAGACTATAAAGGCATCGTCGGCAACGTGAGACTCAGTTACTCCACCGACACGACCGACATCGAAATCACCCCACAAAAGTGGGACATTCTTCCTGTCCCCGACGACTACGACACCGCACTCCGCGCCCTTGCGGCACGTTCGGAAGAAATATCGAGCACGGTCTCAAGCCTGAATAGGACAGAAAACCAAGGAGCTGGCTACTACCGTGGTTACTTCACCCTGAAGAAGGTGGGCGACACGTTCCTCAACCTCGAATCCTTCGGCAAGGGACAGGCATACGTCAACGGACACGCCATCGGACGCTTTTGGCGTGTCGGACCGCAGCAAACGCTCTACGTACCGGGCTGTTGGCTAAAGAAAGGCCGCAACGAAGTCATCATCCTCGATGTACTCGGTCCGCAAACCATCGCTGCGGACATCACACACCCAACGGCCTACTGCACTGACAAGCACGAGTTGGACAAGCTGCATCTCACCAAGGGGAACAAGCACAACGAACCGGGCAACCGAATGGACCTCAACTCCGACACTCCCGTCCTGCAAGGAGAGTTCCAAAGCGGCAACGGTTGGCAGACACTGAAGCTGGCACAACCCGCCGAAGGCCGTTACTTTGCATTGGAGTGCAACAGTACGCACGACGACACGCCCCAACTGGCCATCGCTGAAGTCTATCTCCTCGACGAGAACGGCAACCGCATCGACCGCACCAACTGGGTGGCGCACTATGCCGACAGTGAGAAGGGCAACTCCACCCTCGACAAGATGTTCGACCTTCAAGAGAGCACCTATTGGCAAACCGAGCGCAACGCCGCACTCCCCCACCTCGCCATTGTCGACATGGGCAAGACGCACCGCATCACCGCCATACAGTACCTCCCGAGGGCTGAACAAGACGCACCGGGCAGCGTGAAAGGATTCCGGCTTTACGTCAGGGAATAACTGTCACTCGAAGAATACAACGACTCCGCAACACACCGATAGAAGGTGGTTACGGAGTCGATTTGTTAAATCCCATATTCTGGCGATTATGAAAAAATGCAAGTTCTATCCGCATTTATCGTAAAGCCTTTACTTGTAAACCGCCATAACTTTGCAACAGAAAAACTAAAGGCGAATACACCATGAGCCGTTTTGCCAGGATGTATGGTTTCTCTTACGAGGGTATGGCGACCAACAAGAGTCAGGCGAAGGCTCTGCGCGGTAAATTGTAGAGCGTATGAAAACAATAACGATTCTGCCGGCCTTGGCTTTAGGTTTCAGTCTTGCCCGGCAAGCACGGACGAACAAGAATGTACAGAGAAGTAAAAAGGTTATAAAGAGATAGAAAAACAAAACCATAATCATGAACAATTTCAACTATCAATATCCCGTTCGCCAACATTTTGGCAAGGGATGCGCCGAGGGTGCAATCAAGGAGGAAATGAAGCGTGTGGGCAAGCGCGTGTTGTTGGCATACGGAGGCGGCTCGCTGAAGCGTACGGGCTTGTACGATAAGATAAAGACTTGGCTTATTGAGTCTGGCAAGGAAGTGGTGGACTTCGGCGGCATCATGCCAAACCCTACATATGCCAAGGTGCAGGAAGGCGCAAGGATTGTGAGAGACGAGCACATTGATTTCATCCTTGCCGTGGGTGGCGGTTCTGTCATCGACTGCTGCAAGATTGTTTCCTCGCAAGCCAAGATGGACGCGGATGCTTGGGACGACTGGTATACGGGTCACAACCTGCCCAAGGAGTTTGTACCGATGGGTGCGGTAGTGACGGCATCGGGTACTGGTGCCGAACAGAATAACGGTGCGGTCATCACCAATGAGGAGAAGAAACTCAAGCAGCCCTTGTTCGGTGCCTACCACTCATTTGCCGTTCTCGACAGCGACCTCACCAAGACGCTGCCCATGAAGCAGGTCATCAGCGGAGCGTTCGACACGCTGTCGCATTGCATGGAGACCTATATGGGTAAACCGCAAAGTACCAACGTGTCCGATGAGATAAACGAGGCGGTGATGCGCAACGTCATCAAGAACATTCATGCCATCATTGCCGACCCTGACGATGATTTTGCCCGTGGCGAACTGATGTGGGACTCGGCAATGGCAGAGAACGGATTGCTGAAATTGGGTAAAGTGACCGACTTCCAATGCCACATGATAGAGCACGCCGTCGGTGCCTATACCGACTGCAATCACGGACAAGGCTTGGCAGTCCTGCACCCCACGTTCTACCGCCATCTGCTTGATGCCGGTGCGGCTAAGCTGGCACGTATGGCACAGGAAGTGTGGGGCGTGAAGAGCGATGTGGAAGGTGTGACCTACAAGAACGCTGATGCTGCGGAGCTTCGGAAGATAGCCGAGAAGGGCATAGCCGCCTTGGAAACTTTCATCAAGGAGATAGGCTTGCCCACACGCTGGAGCGAAATAGGCATTACCGACGATGCCGTGCTGCGTACCGCCGCCGACACCTGTTTCATCGTGCCTGGTTGCTGCAAGCAAATGCCGAGAAACGAGATATTTGAACTGTTGAAGGAATGTAAATAACAATAAACGAAATAATGAAATTCAGAACATTAGGAATGAGCGGCCTGCGCGTGTCTGCCGTGGGCTTGGGCTGCATGGGCATGAGCCACGCCTATGGTCGGCCTGCCGACAAGGACGAGATGACAGAACTTCTTGCCGAGGCGGTGGACATGGGCTATACGTTCTTCGACACTGCCGAATTGTATGGCACTCCCGACAACCCGAACTACAACGAGGAGATGGTGGGCGATGCCCTGCACCAGTATCGCGACAAGGTTGTCATCGCCACCAAGTGCGGTATACGTTTCGCACGTCCCGACTTGGCAAGCAACCACGACATCATCACCGACGGACGGCCGGAGTCGATACGCCGTTCGGTGGAGGGTTCGCTGCGCCGACTGCGTACCGACCA
>CAVJRQ010000002.1:0-16019 GCA_963652075.1 Acutalibacteraceae bacterium | reverse complement strand
TCCTCTCTCTTAGGGAGATGGCAGTGAAATGGCGGATGAACTTCTTCAGTTCTGCTCGTACTGTGGTAAATTTTTGGCAATATCCTTGGTGGGGTAAACAAAAACACCTACATTTGTACTCAGAAAATGAAGCCGCATTGGTTAGATTGGGAAACTCATCAAATCTATCGAAATACCGAGATACGCTTCTACTTCCAATGGCGGGCCACGCCTTCGGGTAGCTTTATGCCGGTGGATTACAAAGGAGGTGAGCACTCAAATCTTATTACTCGGAGTTTCATCGCATCACCGGTGCGGCTTTTCATTTTCTATTTCCTTTCCCTCAATTTCCCCTTGATTTAGTGTATTCCCCTTTGATTTAGAGCTTGTTGGTAGCGACGGGCGTTTTGCAGATGTTGCGACATGCCGGAGGCGAAGTTGTGCGTGCCGGAGAAATCTTCCTTGGCGCACATGTAGAGGTAGTCGTGGTGCGTGTAATTCAGCACGCTGTCGATGCCTTTGATGGTCGGTATGCGGATGGGTCCGGGAGGAAGTCCCTCGTATTTATAGGTGTTGTACGGGGAATCCGTCTCTAAATGCGCCTTCAGAATGCGTCTCAACGAGAAATCCTGCAAGGCGAACTTTACGGTCGGGTCGGCCTGTAGCAACATCCCTTTCTGTAAGCGGTTTATATAGAGTCCGGCAACGATGGGTTTCTCCGCGTCGTTAGCCGTCTCTTCCTCCACGATGGACGCGAGGGTCGCGACCTCTTCGGCGGTGAGCCCGATGGCGGTAGCCTTTTCGAGCCGATCACTGTTCCAGAAGCGGTCGTGCTCCTTCTGCATCCGCTTGAAGAAGCTTTCCGGGCTCACGTTCCAATAGACTTGATAGGTGTTGGGGATGAACAGACAGCAGACGGTTTGGGGCGTGTAGCCCAAGTTGCCGCACTGGACGGAGTCCGTCAAGGTGCGGATGAGCGTGAGCGAGTCCATCATCAACTGCTTGCCAATGACCTGCGCCAACTTGTCTAAGGTGCGCACACTGGGGATGACCAGCGTCACAGGCGTTTGATGGCCTCTTGCGAGGCGGCGGACTATGGTCAACGTGTTGTCGCCGGGTAGCAATGCGTATTTGCCGGTCTTTATATTCTCGGAATAGTGGTAATGTCTTGCAATCAACTTCAAACCCCAGAGCCGGGAAGCCTTTCCATCCTTGTCAATCTTTCGCATCACGCTGTCGTATGTGTCCGAGTTGTCTATATATAAATAGACGGTCTGTTGGATACGTAGCATCGGACAGAGAAAGATGTAATAGGCAAAACCTGCCGCGGCAGCCATGACAATCAATATGCCGAGAGCCCAAACGAGCCATTTCGTGCGTCTTTTCATGAAGTCTTTTTCGCGTCTTTATGTTTATCAACCGGGCAAAGGTAGTCTATTTTTCGGAATGCCAAAAGAAAGCCACGGAAACAGTGACGAATCCGTGGCTCCCCTAAGCGTTAAGTGTGTTAATCCCAGATTGGAATTTTCAATTAGAATTGGAAGAAGTTCTTAGCGTTGTTGTAAGAAATGTCTTCTATCATTTGGTTGACACGTTCCATTTCGGATGACGGAATCAAGCCGTTCTCCACGTCGTTGCCCACCAGGTTGCAGAGCGTGCGGCGGAAGTATTCATGACGCGGGTAGGAGAGGAACGAGCGGGAGTCTGTCAACATTCCCACGAAGCGGCTCAGCAGACCGAGCACGGAGAGGGCGTTCATCTGCTTCTCCATACCGTCCTTCTGGTCGAGGAACCACCAGCCCGAACCGAACTGAATCTTGCCCGGAACAGAACCGTCCTGGAAGTTACCCAACATGGTAGCGATTACCTCGTTGGCGCACGGGTTGAGGTTGTAGAGAATCGTCTTCGCCAATTTGCCTCTTGAGTTCAGCTTGTCGAGGAACTTGGCCATCGCCTTCGCCGTGGTGAACTCACCGATGGAGTCGAAGCCCGTGTCGGGACCCAACAGTTTGAACATCTTCGTATTGTTGTTGCGGATGGCACCGTAGTGGAACTGCTGTGTCCAGTTGGTTTCGGCATCCATCTCGGCAAAGTCAATCAACATGGCCGACTTGTACTTCAGAATCTCTTCCTTGGTCAGTTCCTTGCCGCCATATACCTTATTAAATATAGCGTTGATTTCGGCATCGGTGTAGTCCTCTGCGTAGAACTCTTCGATTCCGTGGTCAGAGAGCTTGCAGCCCTGGGCGGCGAAGAACTCGTGACGCTTGCGCAGTGCCGTGAGCACGTCAGCGTAGCAGGAGATGTTCACACCGCTCACCTGTGACAGTTTCTCGATGTAAGCACGGAAGTCGGCCGGCACCTCCACGGCCATAGCCTTGTCCGGACGCCATGTCGGCAACATCTTGATTTCAAAACCGCTCTCGCGTGTCTTGATGTGATATTCCAGTGAGTCAACGGGGTCGTCCGTCGTGCAAACGACCTCTACGTGGTAGCGGCGCATCATGCCGCGGGCTGAGTATTCAGGAAGTTTCAGCTTCTCGTTGCACTCGTCGTAAATCTCGCGTGCGGTCTTTGGATTCAGAATCTTCGTGATACCGAAAGCCGTCTTCAACTCCAGGTGAGTCCAGTGGTAAAGCGGATTGCGGAACGTGTAGGGAACGGTCTCCGCCCATTTCTCAAACTTTTCCCAGTCCGTGGTGTCGCTGCCTGTGCAATAGCGCTCGTCCACGCCGTTGGTACGCATGGCGCGCCATTTATAATGGTCGCCGCCGAGCCAAATCTCGGTCAGTGACTTGAACTGATGGTCGTCGGCAACCATCTGCGGAATCAAGTGGCAGTGGTAGTCGATAATCGGCATCTTAGCCGCGTGTTCGTGATAGAGCTTGCTGGCGGTTTCGGTCTCCAGCAAGAAGTTCTCATCCATGAAATTCTTCATAACGTATGTGTTTTATGTGACATGATAAAAAATTAAATACGGCCTCTAATCGCTCTACACCTCGCCCCTACCGGGTGTTTGGCGTATTTGCGTTTATTAACTGTTATCGAACACGAAATTAGGTGTTTTATTTGGTATCGCAAAATTAGTTAGTATATTTGTGCGATATTTTAGGTTATTTTTTGTTTTAGGAATAAAGCGGAGTACAAGACATTCTGATACACAACGATGAACGACAAACAGCACACCATAAAGGATATTGCGTCGATGGCCGGGGTTTCCGCGGGAACCGTGGATCGGGTGCTGCACAATAGGGGGGCGGTGTCCAAACGCAGCCAGCAGAAAGTGCGGGAGGTGTTGGAGGCCATTCACTATGAGCCTAACATGTTCGCCATCGGATTGGCTTGTAAGAAGAAATACGTGCTCTGCTGCTTAGTGCCCAACTACCGGGAGGATGACTACTGGAGTTGTGTGGTCAGGGGCATCCGTTTGGCTGCCGATGAACTGAACGCCTTCAATGTGCGTACGGAGTTCGTATTCTATGACCACCCGGGCGTTCAGTCGTACAAAGAAGCCGGTGCCAAGTTGCTGGAGCAACAGCCCGATGCCGTGCTGATAGCTCCCAACTTCATGGACGAGACCTTGGAAATCACGCGGCGGCTCGACGAGAAAGAGATTCCATATATCCTTATTGATGTGAACATCGAAGCCGCCAATGCCTTGATGTTTATCGGCCAGGATTCTTTCCGCAGCGGATACATCGCGGCGAAGATATTGATGGACCGTTGTGCGGAAAAGCGTACGGACGTGGTTCTGTTCGTGTCGGACAGTGGACAGCGTACCAACGAAGTGCAGATGCAGCACCGGGTGGCGGGATTCATGGACTTCATCAACGGGATGTCCGCAAAGCCGCTTGTGCACGAGGTACGGCTGAAAGTGAACGACCCGCAAGCCACGGAAGAGAACCTCGACGCTTTCTTCGCTTCACATCCGCAGGTGCGGTTGGGCGCGGTCTTCAACTCGCGCGCCTATCAAGTGGCTGACTACCTCGAACGTCACGCCGTCCGTTTCGACGGGCTCATCGGTTACGACCTGCTGGCAAGCAACGTGGACTATCTGAACAAGGGCGTCATCACGCTGCTCATCGGCCAACGGCCAGCCTTGCAAGGCTACAGGGCAACCAAAGTGCTGGCGGACAAAGTGGTCTTCAAAAAAGAGATTCCGGCCATGAAGTATATGCCTATTGATTTAATCATCAAGGAGAACATTGAATATTATGTAGAATCATATATCATATAATAATCAACTTTTTAATTTATAGCAATATGAGACCATTAAACAAACAAACAGCCGAAAAGGTTGTACGCCCTGAAAGAATCATTCAGTTTGGCGAGGGTAATTTCTTGCGTGCGTTTGTAGATTGGATTATCTACAACATGGACCAGAAGACAGACTTCAACAGTAGCGTCGTTGTCGTTCAGCCTATCGAAAAAGGTATGGTTGACATGCTCAACGCTCAGGACGACCTCTATCACGTGAACCTCCAGGGCTTGGACAAAGGTGAGACAGTGAACAGTCTTACGAAGATTGACGTAATCAGCCGTGCGTTGAATCCTTATTCACAGAACGCTGAATTCATGAAATTGGCTGAGCAGCCTGAGATGCGTTTCGTCATCTCCAACACCACAGAGGCAGGTATCGCTTTCGACCCCGCCTGCAAGTTGGACGATGCTCCCGCTTCTTCTTATCCGGGCAAACTGACACAGTTGCTCTACCACCGTTTCAAAACATTCAAGGGTGACAAGACGAAAGGTCTCATCATCTTCCCTTGCGAGTTGATTTTCCTCAACGGACACAAACTGAAAGAGTGCATCGAGCAGTACATCGAACTCTGGAAGCTGGGTGAGGACTTCAAGAAATGGTTCGAAGAGGCTTGCGGCGTTTACGCTACATTGGTAGACCGTATCGTTCCGGGATTCCCGCGCAAGGACATTGACGCCATCAAGGAGAAACTGCAGTATGACGACAACATGGTTGTTCAGGCCGAAATCTTCCACTTGTGGGTTATCGAGGCTCCGCAGGAAATCTCTAAGGAATTCCCCGCCGACAAGGCTGGTCTGAACGTATTGTTCGTTCCGTCAGAGGCTCCCTACCACGAAAGAAAGGTGTGCCTGCTCAACGGCCCGCACACAGTGCTCTCTCCGGTCGCTTACCTCTCGGGTATCAACATCGTGCGCGACGCTTGCCAGCATCCGGTTGTAGGTAAGTACATCGACAAGGTGATGTTCCACGAGTTGATGGAGACACTGAACTTGCCGAAGGATGAGTTGCAGAAGTTTGCCAAGGATGTATTGGAGCGCTTCAACAACCCGTTCGTTGACCACCAGGTTACTTCCATCATGCTGAACTCTTTCCCGAAATTCCAGACCCGCGATCTGCCTGGTTTGAAGACTTACCTGCAGCGTAAGGGTGAACTGCCTAAGGGCTTGGTTCTCGGTTTGGCTGCCATCATCACCTACTACAAGGGTGGTAAGCGTGCCGACGGTGCCGACATCGTTCCCAACGACGCACCGGAAATCATGCAGATGCTGAAAGACCTTTGGGCAACAGGTTGCACCAAGAAGGTGGCTGAAGGTGTGCTCGGCGCAACTTCTATCTGGGGTGAGGACCTCAACGCCATCCCGGGCTTGACCGATATGGTTAAGGGATTCCTTGATTCTATCCAGGAGAAGGGAATGCTGGAGACCGTGAAGACGATTCTCTGATTTAGGTTGAACCGTTACTAAAACAACGCCGTCCGGAAGTAAGATTCCTTACTTCCGGACGGTTGCTATTTGGTACGCACCGCTTGGGTGCGTAGGATGGTCTTTTATTCCGTTGCCCCACTCAGTTGCTTGTGCATGGAAGCGGCTGCATGACGGCCGTCACCCATGGCGAGGATTACGGTGGCACCGCCACGGACAATGTCGCCTCCGGCAAAGATAGTCGGGATGGACGAACGCATGTCGTCGTTTACGGCAATCGTTCCCTTACGTCCCAGCTCCAATCCTTCTACGGAACGGGGAACAATGGGGTTGGGAGACACGCCGACGCTGACGATGGCCATGTCGATGTCGATAGTCTCCGTTGCACCGGGGATGGGCACAGGACTGCGACGACCGGAAGCATCCGGCTCGCCAAGTTCCATTTTCTGCAGCACCACCTGTTTCACGCGGCCTGCTTCGTCCGGAATATATTCAATCGGATTGTGGAGCGTAAGGAATTCCACACCCTCTTCCTTGGCGTGTTTCACCTCTTCAATGCGCGCCGGCATCTCCTCTTCGGAACGGCGATAGATAATCATCGCGCGTTCAGCACCCAAGCGGACGGCCGTGCGGACGGAGTCCATAGCCGTGTTGCCGCCACCGATAACGGCTACGCGTTTGCCAAACGGAACGGGGGTGTCCGACTCTTCGCTGGCGGCATCCATCAGATTGACACGGGTCAGGTATTCGTTGCTCGACATGATGTTGATGCTGTTCTCGCCCGGTATGTTCATGAAGTTGGGCAGTCCGGCACCGGAAGCGACAAAGATTCCCTTGAATCCATCCTCTTCCAGTTGCTTCACGCTCACCGTTTTGCCAATGATGCAATCCTTGATGAATGTGACACCCATCTTCGCCAAGTTGTCAATCTCCACGTCTACCACTTTGTTGGGCAGACGGAATTCGGGGATACCGTATTTGAGCACACCGCCGATTTCGTGCAGTGCCTCGAACACGGTCACGTCATAGCCATACTTCGCCATGTCGCCCGCGAAAGAGAGCCCGGCAGGGCCTGAACCGATGACCGCCACCTTGATGCCGTTCTTCGGAGCCAGCTGCGGTACGGAAACCTGTCCGCTTTCGCGCTCAAAGTCCGCGGCGAAGCGCTCCAAGTAACCGATGGCAACGGCGGGCTTGCCCATCTTCAAATGGATACAGTGTGACTCGCACTGTTTCTCTTGCGGGCAGACACGTCCGCAAACGGAAGGCAACGCACTTGTCTGCTTCAGCACCTGAGCGGCTTTCAGGAACTCGCCGCGTTCGATGTTCTTGATGAACGAAGGGATGTTGATGCTTACAGGACATCCTGTGACGCAAGTGGGGTTGGCACAGTCCAGGCAACGCTTGGATTCTACCAGTGCCTGTTGTTCGGACAAGCCTTGGTTCACCTCTTCCTTGCGGCTGTGTGAACGGTATGTCGGGTCGAGTTCATTCATCTTCACGCGTTCGATGGCCGTACGCTCTTTCGGCTTCATGCTTTTGCGCAGCTCCTCGCGCCATGCGGCATTGCGGTCGGTCAACTCATCCGCTGCGGATGCCTGCGGGTCAAGCTTGTGCATCTCCTGTTGCTCGATGGACTTGAACGCGCCCATACGTTTCAGCATCTCGTCGAAATCCACCTGGTGGCCGTCGAACTCCGGTCCGTCCACACAGACGAACTTGGTCTTTCCGCCAACAGTGATGCGGCAAGCGCCGCACATGCCAGTACCGTCTACCATGATGGTGTTGAGCGATACGTCTGTAGGTATCTCGTATTTCTTTGTCAGCAAGCAAACGAATTTCATCATGATAGCGGGGCCGATGGCGAAGCACTTGTTTACCTTCTCGCGCTTGATGACGCTTTCGATGCCTTCTGTCACCAGACCTTTGTTGCCGTATGAGCCGTCGTCGGTCATGATGATTACTTCATCGGAATGTTTGCGCACCTCGTCCTCCAGGATAATCAGCTCTTTGGAACGACCTGCCAACACGGAGATAACCTTGTTGCCGGCGGCCTTCAGCGCTTCGATGATGGGGAGCATGGGAGCTACGCCAACGCCTCCGCCGGCACACACAACGGTACCGTAGTTCTCGATGTGGGTAGCTTGACCAAGTGGACCTACGATGTCGGTGACACAATCGCCCACTTCCAAATTGCAGAGTCGGGTAGAGGAGAGTCCTACCTTCTGCACAACCAACGTAATGGTGCCTTTTACCGGGTCTGCTCCAGCGATGGTGAGGGGCATACGTTCTCCCTTTTCACCGACACGCACGATGACAAAATGGCCGGCCTTGCGCGATTTCGCAATCAGCGGAGCCTCTATCTCCAGTTTGAAAACCTTTTCGGAGAAATGTTCTTTTGCGACAATTCTATTCATATCTTTTGTTTGAAAATAAGGTTGTAACTATGCGAACGGACCTTTCCCGTAAGCATAATTGTGGCAAAAATACGATTTATTGCTGTAATTAACGAAAGTTTCGGTGGAAATAAACTTGCATGTTGCATGGAATTGCGTCGTGCGTCGTGGAATTGGTGTTGCCGTATCGGCGGCAGCACTCACGCCAACACCACCCCGGGGCGTTTCTTGCGCCGGTAGCATTTGGCATAGTCGCAGAGACCGCAGGTGTATTCAACCTTGCGGACATCAGGTCCGATGCCTATCACGCCGCTGACGCTTTTGATGGGGAGCATCAGGCTGGAGTCCGTCAGCCGGATGCCACAGGGAGGCTGTAGGGGAAAGAGGGGAAAGAGTTTCTGTTGCTGCGACACATGCCATCCGCAATAGCCTGGACTGAAACGGTTAGTATGTTTCCATCCCTTGGATTCGAGCGTGCGCTCCAAAGCACGCTCCATACAATCGGCGGTCTTCTCGGCAATGACGCTGCCAAGCGAATCGGCCATATACATCGCCACGATGTCGCCTTCGGCTTCCAGTTGGTGTTGCAGCTCTTGGTATTCTTCACCGGCGGTGGCCACGAAGAGGGCGTAACCTTGTGAGCCGCGCAGTTGACGCGCAATGATGGCTCCTATCTGGAACGTGGCTTGCCCGATGCGGAGCTCCGCCCGTTGGGCAGTCAGTTCTCCCTCGGTAAGGTGAAAGGCAAACCGGGGACGGGTAAGGGGGATTACCCGCTCCAACAGTTTGGCTATTTCGTGCTTCACGTCCTCGTCCGGTTCTGCGGTGCCATAACCCATGGCATCATAGATTTCGGGGAGTGTGATATGCAAATCGTCGTAGGTCAGCTTATGCTCTTCCATCGTTGAAGTCCGCTAAAGCCTGATAGAACGCGTCTATGTTCTCCAAAGAGGTGTGGGGTGGCACGTCGCATCCGCTGGAGAGCACAAAGTTGGGATACTCTTTGGCGGCATGCAACAGCTCAAGCGCTTGTGTGCGCATGGCATCCGGCGTTCCCATTTTGAAGACGCTTACGGGGTCGAGGTTTCCCATTGCCAATGCCGTGGACGGAACTTCCTTCAAGGCATCTACCATGTTAATCTTGTTGCCGAAGTGATAGCCGGCGGCACCCGTGTAGACCATGGCTTTGGTGCAATGACCCGTGTTGCCGCAGTTGTGCAGTATGACGGTGAAATGGTCGTCCTGTACCTTTTCGACAATCTCCTTGACAAACTCGGAAGAGTAGGTCTGGCAGTCTTCGTCGGAGAGCAGTCCGGCAGCAGGTTCGGCCATGATGACACCGTCCGCTCCCACGGCTTTCAGCGCGAGACAGTAGTTGGTGATGAACTCGGCGCATTTGCCCAACAGCACTTTGGCGGCATCGGGGTTGATGTAGATGAGCATCATAATCTCGGACATGTCATAGAGCCGTCCCGCCAACGAGTACGGGCCGATGCATCCGGCGAGTACGGGTTTGTCTTGAATGTGTTCTGCCGCCAAACGGTTGGCTTTCAGATATTCGGGTACGCGCCCCTTGCTTGTGTCAGGTACGTTGAGCGCATAGATGTCCGCTTCGTTCTTCAGCAGACGACCCACTACGCTGGGGACTTCGTTCTCGGGGAATACGATTTCGGAACCGAATGCTTCGGCTTCCACGGTCAAGTCCATTATGACGCAGGCCGCTTCGGAGGGGTACTTGTCGTACAGCGCTTTGATGGCATCGTAGTGCACTTGTCCGTCCGTGACGGCTTCGCGCACGGTTTTGCCGATGACTTCAATGCCCGGGTGCGTCATGATGGGCAATGCCGACACGCGGCTGTTTTGGATGAGTCCGGCAACCCATTCCTTCATGTTTTTGTTCATAGGTATTGTATGTATTGATTAGAGTTAAGAAAGGGGCAGTTGTCCTACCGTGTGACGACTGCCCCCTTGTATGTGCCTTGATTAGTATGCGAAGAGAGGATACTTGGTCATTGTGCGGTTCACCCTCTCGCGGACGGAAGCGATAACCTTCTCGTCGTCCACGTTGGAGAGTACCGTCTCAATCATCTCAGCGATCTCGAGCATGAGGTCTTCCTTGGCACCGCGTGTGGTGATGGCGGGAGTTCCCAGTCTGATACCGGATGTCTGGAACGCCGAACGGGTGTCGAACGGCACCATGTTCTTGTTGACCGTGATGTCAGCGGACACCAAAGCCTTCTCGGCAACCTTACCGGTGAGTTCGGGGTATTTGCTGCGCAGGTCTACCAACATGGAGTGGTTGTCCGTACCGCCCGAAACGATGGTGAAGCCTCTGTCCATCAATGCCTGAGCCAGCACCTTGGCATTCTTCTGCACCTGCTTCTGATACTCTTTGTATTCGGGTTGCAGGCACTCTCCGAAAGCGACGGCCTTGGCGGCAATGACATGCTCCAGCGGTCCGCCCTGGATACCCGGGAACACAGCCGAGTCAAGCAGTTGCGACATCTTCTTTATCTCGCCCTTAGGAGTGGTCTTTCCCCAAGGATTGTCAAAGTCCTTACCCATCATGATGACACCACCACGCGGTCCGCGCAGGGTCTTGTGGGTGGTGGAGGTGACGATGTGCGCGTATTTCAACGGATTGTCCAACAAACCTGCCGCTATCAATCCTGCGGGGTGAGCCATGTCCACCATCAGGATGGCACCCACCTTGTCGGCAATCTCACGCATGCGTTTGTAGTCCCACTCGCGTGAATAGGCCGAGCCTCCACCGATAATCATCTTCGGATGTTCGCGCAAGGCGATTTCTTCCATTTGGTCGTAGTCCACGCGGCCGGTTTCCTTATTCAGGTTATATTCGCAGGGCTTGTAGATGATGCCCGATGTATTCACCAATGAACCGTGAGACAGGTGTCCGCCGTGGGCTAAGTTCAGTCCCATGAACTTGTCGCCCGGGTTGAGCACTGCCAGGAAAACGGCTGCGTTGGCCTGTGCGCCGGAGTGCGGTTGTACGTTGGCCCACTCGGCTCCGAAGATTTGTTTCAGTCTGTCGATGGCGAGCTGCTCGCTTTCGTCAACCACTTGGCAACCTCCGTAGTAGCGTTTGCCCGGATAACCTTCGGCATATTTGTTCGTTAAGCAAGAACCCATGGCTTGCATCACCTGGTCGCTGACAAAGTTCTCTGAAGCGATGAGTTCAATACCCTTCAACTGACGTTGATGTTCTCTTTCAATGATGTCGAAAATCTGTTCGTCTCTTTTCATGACTATAAATAAGAAATTAATGAATCCGCAAATTTAACGCTTTTTCTCCACAGACCAACCAAACTTGCCTATCTTTTCTCCGAGGCCAAAGTAAGCCCCGTGCAGATAGACCAACGGACGGCTGTCCGCCAGCTCCCATTTGCCCGTTTCGGAGTCCATATAGGCTTCGTCGGCCTTCACGTTCACCACGTCGGCGATGAACATGTCGTGCGAGCCGAGCGGCATAATCTCCCTCACGCGGCATTCGATGCAGAGAGGCGACTCTTCCACGATGGGTGCGTTCACCACGGACGCTTTTCCCGGCGTGAGCTTCATCTCTTGAAACTTGTTCACGTCGCGTCCCGACTTCACGCCGCACCAGTCCGTGGCGTAGGCCATCTTCTCGGTAGTGAGGTTGATGACGAACTCCATGTTCTTCTTCAGGATGGGGTAGGAGTGGCGTTCGGGTCTGACGGAGATGTAGCACATCGGCGGATTGGTACAGAGGGTGCCTGCCCACGATACGGTGATGAGGTTATACTCGCTCTCACAACTGCCGCAACTTATCAGCAGCGCAGGCAAGGGGTAAATCATCGTTCCCGGTTTCCAGTCTTGTTTCATGGAATTAGAGGTATTTGATGTTGTCACGTTTCTGTTCCTTCTCGCAATAGTGGCACTTCAGCAGTCCCGTCGCCTTGTCTACCACATGGAAGTAGGTGGACATAGGTTCGTTGTTGCTGATGCACTTGGGGTTGGCGCACTTCACGATGCCGTGCAACTCGTCGGGCATGATAACCTGTTTCTTGTCCACCACCTCGTAGTTCTTGATGATGTTGAGTTTCACGTTGGGCGCAATCAGCGAGATGCGGCTTATCTCCTCGTCGGTGAGGTTTTTGTCCGCAATCTTGATGATGCCCTTCTTGCCCAGCTTCTTGCTTTCGAGATTGAAGCCGATGGTGATGTTGTTGTCCATCTCCTGCAGTTTGAGCAGGGAGACCACCATGAAAAGTTTGTCGGAAGGTATGTGGTCGATGACCGTGCCGTCTTTCAGCGCGGCCACCTGCAATGCTTGTTTGTTATTCGTCTCCATAATCGTTTACTCCTTTATGTCGTCCAATGTAATTCCTAATACGTCGCAAATAAGTGCCTGGCGCGCGTAGAGCCCGTTCTTCGCCTGCTCGAAGTAGTAGGCTTTCTCGTTGTCGTCCACATCGTAGGCTATTTCGTTGACGCGGGGCAGCGGGTGGAGGATGCGCAGGTTCGGTTTGGTGTGCTCCAGCATCTTGTTGTGGAGGATGTAAACGTCCTTCACGCGCTCGTACTCCATCAGGTCGGTGAAACGTTCGCGCTGCACGCGGGTCATGTAGAGGATGTCGGCGTTGGCAATCGTCTCTTCGTTGAAATCCGTGTGCTCCACGTATCTGATATTGTGTTCCTTGCAATAGAGTTTGTATTCATCGGGCATCTTCAACTCTTCGGGCGCGATGAAGTGGAAGGTCGGGTTGAAATGGCGCATGGCCATGATGAGCGAGTGCACCGTGCGTCCGTACTTCAGGTCACCGACGAGGAAAATGTCCAGGTTCTCCAGTGTACCCTGTGTCTGATAGATGGTATAGAGGTCGAGCATCGTCTGTGAGGGGTGCTGGTTGGCTCCGTCACCGGCGTTGATGATGGGCACGGGAGCAACTTCGCTGGCGTAGCGTGCGGCTCCTTCCAGATAGTGGCGCATCACGATGAGGTCGGCATAGTTGCTCACCATCATGATGGTGTCCTTCAGCGACTCGCCTTTCGACGAGCTGGTGGTGGAGGCGTCGGAGAATCCGATGACGCGGCCGCCCAATCGGTTCACCGCGGTCTCGAAGCTGAGGCGCGTGCGGGTAGAAGGCTCAAAGAATAAGGTGGCGACAACTTTTCCGTCAAGGATTTTACGGTTAGGTTCTTTCTCGAACTGTTTTGCCATTTCCAGCAGATAGAGGATTTTCTCCTTCGTGTAGTCTGCAATGGTAACAAGACTTCTATTTTCCATATATAATAAGGTAGATAATGTGGTTTACTTTTCGAGAGTGTAAAAGTATGCATTATTTTTTGATTTGGAGCACACTTCACGCCGGAATATTTTTGGAGGTTGGCTTTTAAACGGAAAGAAACAGTAAACCTGGCAAAGTTTGCAAGGGTTTGCGGTTTTTGTTATACCTTTGCGCAAGATAACCTGTAGCCGGTGACTGGAAGACCGCTTCCCGTTGCCTCCGTCAGCGTTGTCCGTGAAACTCTTAGAAACCCTCTTTGCGATTATGAGAAAGAAAGTAATTAAGATATTGTGGTGTGCCATCCTTGCCTCGACCTTGCTCGTCATCACCGGCTTTGTGGCCATTGCCAAGGGCTGGGTGGGATACATGCCTCCTGTGGAAGAACTGGAAAACCCGATCAACAAGTTCGCTTCCGAGATTATCTCTTCGGACGGCAAGATGCTCGGCACATGGTCTTACAGCCGCGACAACCGCATCTTCGTGGGGTATGATGAGTTGTCTCCCTCGCTTGTCAATGCGCTCATTGATACCGAGGACATTCGCTTCCGCCAACATTCGGGTATTGATGTCCGTGCGGTCTTCCGTGCCTTGGTGAAGCGCGGCTTACTGATGCAGACAAGCGCCGGCGGTGGCAGTACCCTGACCCAACAGCTTGCCAAACAACTCTATTCCGACGTGGCAGGCAGCACGCTGCAGCGTCTGCTCCAGAAACCGATAGAGTGGGTGATTGCCGTGAAACTGGAACGGTTCTACACCAAGGAGGAGATTCTCTCGATGTATCTCAACTATTTCGACTTCCTCAACAATGCCGTTGGCATCAAGACGGCTTCCAATACCTATTTTTCAAAAGAGCCGAAAGACCTCAACGTGGAGGAGGCCGCCACCTTGGTGGGTATGTGCAAGAATCCTTCGTACTACAATCCCGTGCGCCACAACGAACGCTCACGCGGACGACGCAACGTGGTCATCGACCAGATGCGCAAGGCCGGACACTTGACGGAGGCGGAAGCCGACTCGCTGAAGCAACTGCCCTTGACGCTGAAGTACCGCCGTGTAGACCATAAGGAAGGTCTGGCAACCTACTTCCGTGAGTACCTGCGCAGTGTGATGACGGCGACAAAACCGGTGAAGAGCGACTACCGCGGATGGCAGATGCAGAAGTACTACGAGGACTCCATAGCGTGGGAGAAGAACCCGCTCTTCGGATGGTGCCACAAGAACAGCAAAAGCAACGGCGACGCGTACAACGTCTACACCGACGGACTCAAAATCTACACTACCATCGACTCGCGCATGCAACAATATGCCGAAGAAGCGGTGAAGGAACACTTGATAGACTACCTGCAGCCCCAGTTCTTCAAAGAGAAGAAGGGACGTAAGTCGGCACCCTTTACCAACCAGCTCTCCGGGGAAGAGGTGGATGCCATACTGAAGAGGGCTGTGAAACAGAGCGACCGCTACCGCGTGATGAAGAATGCCGGATGCAGCGAGAGCGAGATACAGAAGGCTTTCAACACGAAGCACGAGATGACGGTCTTCTCCTACAACGGGAGCATCGACACGTTGATGACCCCACTCGATTCCATTCGCTACTACAAACATTTCCTGCGCACGGGCTTTATGTCCATGGACCCGCGTACCGGATTCGTGAAGGCATACGTGGGAGGCCCCAACTATACGCATTTCCAGTATGACATGGCTATGGTGGGTCGCCGTCAGGTAGGGTCTACCATCAAACCTTATCTGTATGCCTTGGCTATGGAGAACGGTTTCTCGCCCTGCGACGAGACGCGTAACGTGGAGCAGACCATCATCACCGAGGACGGGCAGGCGTGGACACCACGTAACTCCTCCGACAAACGCTATGGCGAGATGGTGACGCTGAAGTGGGGACTCGCCAACTCCAACAACTGGATATCGGCCTATCTGATGAGCAAACTCAATCCTTACGCATTGGTTCGTCTGCTTCACAACTTCGGCATACTGAACAAGGACATACAGCCTACGCCCTCCCTCTGCTTGGGACCTTGCGAGATTTCCGTCGGCGAGATGGTCAGTGCCTACACCGCCTTTGCCAACAAGGGCATCCGCACCGCTCCGCTCTTTGTTACCCGCATAGAGGACAACGAAGGCAATGTGATTTCAGAGTTTGCTCCCATCATGGAGGAGGTAATCAGTGAGAACAGTTCCTATAAGATGCTCGATATGCTGCGCGCCGTCATCAACGAGGGCACCGGCGTACGTGTCCGCTTCAAGTATGGCATCACGGCCGACATGGGCGGAAAGACGGGAACTACCAACGACAACTCCGACGGTTGGTTCATGGGCTTCACTCCCTCCCTGGTTTCCGGTGTGTGGGTAGGAGGTGAGGATCGCGGCATTCACTTCGACACGATGTTCTATGGTCAAGGCGCTTCCATGGCACTCCCCATTTGGGCAATCTACATGAACAAGGTCTATGCCGACAAGAGCCTGGGTTACTCGCAAGACGAACAGTTCGTCTTCCCCGAAGGCTTTGACCCCTGCAACAATGTCACCGGCAGCAGCGAGACTAACGGCGGTGGACTGGACAATTTCTTTGAGTAACGCGGTGACGAACCGCGTTTTTTGGGGGAGGATGTTCGCTTGGTAAAACGTAAGTACTTTCATCAGTCAACGTAAGTACTTACACAAGCCAACGTAAGTACTTACA
>CAVJRQ010000001.1:0-36430 GCA_963652075.1 Acutalibacteraceae bacterium | reverse complement strand
CGCCGTAGGCTATCGTGTGTCGTCACTGAAGGCTACCCGCTTTCGCCAATGGGCAACGAAGATACTCAACGAGTACATCAGAAAGGGCTTTGCTATGGACGATGACCGTCTAAAACGGCTCGGTAGCGGCGGATACTGGAAGGAACTGCTTGCACGTATCCGCGACATACGGGCAACGGAGAAAGTGTTCCTCACAAAACCCCGTTGCGGTAATCTGGGTACTAAATTCAGTAAATCAGATACAGGCAGGAATAAATAAATTGTTGTACCTTTGTGGTCGACTAACTTATGATACTTGATACCTTTACTTATTACCTATGACGTTACGTAACATAAGACTGACACTGGCCTCGGTGACGTTTCTGCTCATCACGGCTCTGTTTCTCGATTTCACCGGTACGCTCCACGCATGGTTCGGATGGTTGGCGAAGATTCAGTTCTTGCCCGCCGTGCTGGCTCTCAACGTGGGCGTGATACTGGGACTTCTCGTACTGACCCTCGTCTGCGGACGAATCTATTGTTCGGTCATCTGTCCTCTGGGCGTGTTCCAAGATGTAGTCTCCGCACTGAGCGGCAGACGCAAAAAGAAGAAATACCGCTTCGGTCACAGTCCTGCCAAACGTTGGCTGCGCTATACGGTGTTGACCCTGTTCGTCGTTGCCATCCTTGCGGGCATCGGTTCGTTCGTGGCGCTGTTGGCTCCCTACAGTTCCTACGGACGCATCGTGCAGAACCTGTTCGCCCCAATCTACGGCTGGGGCAACAACGCGTTGGCCTACTTGGCGGAACGACAAAACAGCTACGCCTTCTATGAGAAAGAGGTGTGGATGCGCAGTCTGCCCACGTTCGTCATTGCCGCCGTCACTTTCGTGGTGCTCATCGTGTTGGCATGGCGCAACGGCCGCACCTATTGCAACACCATCTGCCCCGTCGGCACGGTGTTGGGATTCTTCGCCCGCTTCTCTTGGTTGAAAATCCATGTGGACACCGCCAAATGCAACCAATGCGGATTGTGTGAGCGCAGTTGCAAGGCGGCATGCATAGACAGCAAGAACCACACGGTGGACTACTCCCGCTGCGTCACTTGCGGCAACTGCATCGGTGTATGCCGCAAAAGTGCCATCTCCTACAGTCACCCGAAAGGGAACATCGAGCCGGTAGCGGTGGACGCAAGCCGACGGACATTCGTCATCGGCGCAGCCGTAGCCGCCTCCTCAATGGCAATGGCACAGGAAAAGAAGAAGGTAGACGGCGGACTGGCCGCCATCGCCGACAAGATAGCACCCGAACGCCAAACGGCCATCACTCCTCCGGGGTCGCTCTCGGCCAACAACATGGCGCACCACTGCACCGCTTGCCAACTCTGCGTGACAGTGTGCCCCAACGACGTGTTGCGCCCCTCCACAGGGCTGACAACCTTGATGCAGCCTACGATGTCGTACGAACGGGGCTACTGCCGACCGGAATGCACGAAGTGCAGCGAGGTCTGCCCAGCCGGTGCCATACGGCCCATCACGAGGGCGGACAAGACAGCCATACAGATAGGTCACGCCGTGTGGGTACGCAAGAACTGCATCCCGCTGACCGACGGTGTAGCCTGCGGCAACTGCGCGCGCCACTGTCCCGCCAGAGCCATCACGATGGTCAACTCCGACCCCGACAATGAGCAGTCGCCCATGATACCGGTGGTCAACACCGAACGTTGCATCGGCTGCGGAGCCTGCGAGAACCTCTGTCCCGCCCGTCCGTTCAGCGCCATCTACGTGGAAGGCCACGAGATGCACCGCATTGTTTAACCCCACCCTCAAAAGACGAAAAAGATGAAGAAAGATATAGACAGAAGAAAATTCCTGAAGATGCTCGGCAGCGGTGCCATTGCCGCTTCGTCAATCTCCCTGTTGCCCGGATGCAAGGGGAAAGCAGGTCTCTCGGACTCCTTTACTCCCCACGAACCCCCTGTCGGCCAGATGACCTATCGGGTAGACCCGCACACGCAAGACCGCATCTCGTTGTTGGGATACGGCATGATGCGACTCCCCATGAAGGATGTGAACGGCAGCGACGGCAAAGACCAGGAGATAGACCAGGAGATGGTGAACCAGGAGGTGGACTATGCCCTGGAGCATGGCGTGAACTACTTCGACACCTCCCCCGCCTACTGCCGCGGACTCTCGGAACGGAGCACCGGCATCGCCTTGAGCCGCCATCCCCGAAAGAGCTATTTCATAGCCACCAAACTCTCCAACTTCGCGCCACCCACCTGGACAAGGCAAGCCTCCATCGACATGTTCGAGAACTCGCTGAGGGAGTTGCGGGTGGATTACGTAGACTACCTCCTGCTGCACGGCATCGGCATGGGCAACGACGCGCTGAAGGACTTCAACGCCCGCTATATGGACAACGGCATACTGGACTGGTTGGTGGAACAGAAGGCGAAGGGACGCATCCGCAACCTCGGTTTCTCGTACCACGGCGACATCAAGATATTCGACCTCGCGTTGCAATGGCATGACGAGGGACGCTACCACTGGGACTTCGTGCAGATAGAGCTGAACTACTTGGACTGGAACTACGCCGACGAGATAAACGACCGCAACACCGATGCCGTGTACCTCTATGGCGAGCTGAAGAAAAGGAATATCCCTGCCGTCATCATGGAACCCCTGTTGGGTGGGCGGCTCTCCAAAGTACCCGACCCCATCGTGGCGAAGATGAAACAGCGCGAACCCGAACAGAGCGTGGCAAGCTGGGCGTTCCGCTATGCCGGCACGCCGGACGGCGTGCTCACGGTACTCAGCGGCATGACCTACATGGAGCACCTGAAGGACAACCTCTGCACCTATTCGCCGCTGAAACCGCTGAACGAGGAGGAGAACGCCTTCCTGATGGAGATTGCCAACGACATCTACAACCTGAAGACCATTCCGTGCAACGAGTGCAACTACTGCATGCCCTGCCCGTACGGCATCGACATACCCGCCATCTTCTCACATTACAACCGGTGCATCAAGGAGGGCAACATGCCCAACAAGGGAAATGAGCATCCCGACTTCCACAGAGCGCGGCGCGCGTTCCTCATCGGGTACGACCGCAGTGTGCCTCGTCTGCGTCAAGCCAGTCACTGCATCGGGTGCGGCGAATGTGTGAGTCATTGTCCGCAGCGCATCCGCATCCCTCAGGAGATGCAGCGCGTGAACGACTTTGTGGAGGAACTGAAACAAGACCCCACGGTATGACGAACGAACTGACTGAACGGCTGCACCAAGGGAACCACGCTTTGGTGGTGCGCCAAGGGGAGACGATACGTTGCTTCGACAGCCGGGGCGTTGCGGATCTCTACAGGCTGCTGGGCGAAGAGCCTCAGCTACTACGGAGAGCCGCCGTGGCGGACAAGGTCGTAGGCAAGGCCGCCGCCGCTCTGATGCTGCTGGGTGGCGTGACGGAGCTTTATGCGGACATCATCAGCTCCCCGGCACTGGAACTGCTGCGGCAATCCGCCCTGAAGGTACACTACGGGCAACAGGTAGACCACATCATCAACCGCACCGGCACTGGTTGGTGTCCCTTGGAGACCCGTTGCAAGGAGTGCCGCACGGCCGAAGAGTGCCTAAGGGAAGTGGAAGCCTTCATGCAGTCGGTCCGGACGGGACAAGAAACCAAATAATCATTGAAAACAAACACGTAACGACAATATGCAAACCTCAGTAAAACTCTACAGTTACAGCTATACGGAGAGCCGCACCTACCTGTTGGCCCTGCTGTTCATCGCGGGCAACATCGCGTTGCCTCAACTCTTCCACCTCGTCCCCATGGGAGGAAAGATGTGGTTGCCCATCTACTTCTTCACCCTCGTCGGTGCCTACAAGTACGGATGGAAGGTGGGTCTGCTCACGGCATTGCTGTCACCCCTCATCAACTCGTTGCTGTTCGGCATGCCGACAATGGCGGTCGTGCCCGCCATTGCGGTGAAGTCCGCCCTTTTGGCCGCGGGATGCGGCTATGCCGCCCACCGCTATCAGAAGGTGACGATAGCCCTGCTGTTGGGAGTGGTTCTCTTCTACCAGCTGTTGGGCACTCTCTTCGAGTGGGCTTGGTGCAGCAGCCTCTATACCGCCCTGCAAGACTTCCGCATCGCCGTTCCCGGTATGCTGGCGCAAATCTTTGGAGGATATCTGTTTATCAACTTTATAATACGTAAGTAGCAATGTTTGGAATCGGTACACAAGAAATTATCGTCATCCTGTTGGTCATCCTGCTCTTCTTCGGAGGCAAGAAGATACCCGAAATGATGAAGGGCCTGGGCAAGGGCGTGCGTGCCTTCAAGGAGGGCATGAACAACCCCGACGAGGAGAAGGACAAGGAGAAGAAGCAAGAGACCCCTACCGACAAAAAGGATGAGTGAAGAGAAGGAGTTGGCACAACTCTCCTTTTGGGATCACCTGGAGGCACTGCGCACGACGATTATCCGCATCGCGTTGATTGTCATCGTGTGTAGTGTCGTGTTGTTCTGCTTCAAGGACTTCCTCTTCCGGGTGATACTGGCTCCCAAGGATGCCGACTTCATCACCTATCGGTTGTTCGACCTCATTGCGCCCGTACTGCAACAGGGAGAGACAGGCTCGTTCCACGTAGACCTCATCAACACGGCTTTGGCGGGACAGTTCCTCATCCACATGAAGGTAGCCGTCTATGCGGGCATACTCTGTGCCTCGCCCTACATCCTCTACCAGCTGTTCCGGTTTGTCTCCCCCGCCCTCTATGCGGACGAACGCCGCTATGCCGTCCGCGTGGTGAGCTGGGGCTATCTGCTCTTCCTGTCCGGCGTGTTGGTCAGTTATTTCCTCATCTTCCCCTTCACCTTCCGATTCCTTGGCACCTATCAAGTGAGCGGAGCGGTGAACAACCTCATCTCGTTGGAGTCGTACATCTCCACCTTCACGCTGCTGAGCCTGTCGTTGGGTATCGTCTTCGAGATGCCCATGCTCTGTTGGTTCTTCGCCAAGTTGGGATTCATCACCGACACGTTCATGCGCCGTTACCGTCGCCATGCCATTGTCATCATCCTCATCGTCGCCGCCGTCATCACCCCCACCTCCGACGTATTCACCCTGTTGTTGGTCTCCCTCCCGATGTGGCTGCTCTACGAGGTGAGCGTCTATATCGTACGCATGACAAGAAGTCATCGCTCCGAACCTTTGGATTAATCGGGCGATTGCGCCGACCAATCGCTGCAAGAGCTCAACGAAAAGGTTCTACGTTATTCTGGATGCATTGATTATAACCGGAACTTTTTATTAAACTTTTTTGAGCTTTTGTTAGGTTTGTTCGTTTTCTTTTCACACCTTTGCAATCAATACTATGACGAGGCATAAATCAGCGTATGATTTATCTTGATTAATCTATCGTCAGCGAACAAGATTTTAGAGTGATATATATACGTGGGCACCACCCGCATTTTTGTTAACCAAGTAAATAACTATAATGAAAGACTTGAAAAGAAAGATGAAGTGGGCTCTGTGGCTAATGGCTTTTCTAGTGTCTACCCCCCCCCTAGAAGTCTGCGCACAAAGTCTCACTGTGAAGGGAAATGTGAAAGATTCCAGTGGAGAGCCGATTATCGGAGCCTCCATAGTTGAAAAAGGGAACCAGAAGAACGGTACCATTACTGACTTCGACGGTAACTTCACCCTGAAAGCCGCGAAAGGCAGCACGTTGGTGTTCTCCTACATGGGTATGAGAACCCAAGAGGTGAAAGCCGCTCCCCAGATGAACATTACGTTGGAAGACGACAGCCAAGCGTTGGAAGAGGTTGTCGTTGTAGGTTACACCAGCCGTGCCCGTAAGGACTTGACCGGTTCGGTAGGTTCCGTCTCCGGACAGAAGCTGTCCATCGTGCCTGTGGCCTCGGCCGCAGAGGCGTTGCAAGGAAAGATTGCCGGTGTGCAGGTAACTACGGTCGACGGTGCTCCGGGAGCCGATATCAACATCCGCATCCGTGGAGGTTCGGCCATCTCCAGCTCGCAGGACTCCAAGCCTCTGTTCATTGTCGACGGTTTCCAGGCCGACAACATCAACGACATTCCTCCGACGGATATCCAGAGCATCGACGTGTTGAAGGACGCTTCCTTGACCGCCGTCTACGGTGCCCGAGGCGGTAACGGTGTAGTCATCGTCACCACCAAATCGGCACAACAAGGCAAGGTGAAGGTAGACTTCAACGCTTACGCGCAACTCTCGTGGTTGGCGGGCAAGCAGGAGATGCTGAACGCTTACGAGTTCGTGAAGTATCAGTTGGACGCATGCATCGGAAGCAACAGCAACACCTACATGTTCCGCCGCGACTTCGGTAACCCCAATGACGTGGACATCTACAAAAGCATGCAGACCCACGACTGGCAGGACGAGCTGATGGGCGACGGAGCCTTGACGCAGATGTACAACGTGACGGTGAACGGAGGTAACGAGAAGCTGCGCTTCAACACCTCACTGACACAGCACAACCAGGACGGTATCATCGCCGGCTCCGGCGTGCGCCGTACCAATATGAACACGAAGATTGACGTGCAGCTGGCCAAGAACGTGAAGCTGCTGATTAACCCGCGTTTCACCTATCGCCGCGACCTCGGAACGGGAGCCTCCGGCATCGGTACGGAGGGTTTGATTGGCGTGCTCAACTACCGCCCGACCAACGGTCTGCGCGAGACGACCAGCTACGACGAGGAGTGGCAGGACTTCTCCGTGGAGCGCTACTGGATGGTAAAGAGCCCGTTGGACGACATCGACCAAAACTATCAGCTGACACACTCCTACAGCTTCACCAACCAGGCGAGCTTGACGTGGGAGATTATCAAGGGACTGAGCTTCCGCTCGGATATCGCACAGTTCTGGTCGTTCTCTGACAAGAGCCGCTTCTATGGCTACTTGACCGACACGGCCGCAGGCAACGAGAACATGCCGGTGGCGCAGATTACCAACGGACGTACGTTCCGCTACACTTGGACCAACACCCTGAACTATGCGTTCAGTCTGAAAGAGAAGCACAACTTCGCTTTCCTGGTGGGTCAGGAAATCTATCACACGCAGTCTACTACCAACTACCAGGCTTCGCGCTACTTCCCGCAGGATACCTCTCCACGCTACGCATTCAACAACATGGGTCTGGGAACGGCTTACGCATCGACCTCCAGTGTGACCACGCCCAACCGCACCGCCTCCTTCTTCGGACAGGCCAACTATAACTACAAGCACAAATACCTGTTGTCCTTCACCATGCGTGCCGACGGTTCCACACGCTTCGCTCCGGGATACCAGTGGGGTTACTTCCCCTCCGTGTCCGGTGCATGGGTGCCCTCCGAAGAGGACTGGTGGAACAAGGACGTGGTGGACAACCTGAAGATTCGTATCGCCTACGGTCTTTCCGGTAACAACAACATCGGTGATGACCGCTGGCGCTACCAGTACTCCATCAACGCCAACGGCGGACCGAGCTGGGGCGAAAGCACCACCACTCAGAACGGAGACAAGTACTACGCGTCGGACAACCTCTTCCCGAACGAACAAATCAAATGGGAGACTACCGTAACGCGCAACTTGGCAGCCGACATCTCGCTGTTCAACGGACGCTTGACCATCACTCCCGAAATCTATTGGAACACCACGCGCGACCTGCTCTACCGTTGCCAGATTCCTACCACCACCGGTTACACCTATCAGTGGCAGAACGTAGGTCAGGTGCGCAACCGCGGTATCGAGTTGACCGTAAACGGTGACATCCTCCGCGGCAAGGACTACGTGCTGTCCGCCAACTTCAACATGGGTATGAACAAGACCAAGGTGGAGAAAATCAACGGAACGGACGCCTACATCCCCGCACGCTCTTGGGACTCTGAGGACAACTTCCGTCTGGTAGAGGGCAAGGAGGTAGGCCTCATCTATGGTTACGTCTACGACGGCATCTACGGCTTCGATGAGTTCCACCGCGAAGGCTTCAACTACGCGGCCAACGATGCCGAATACATAGCCGCCAATCCGGGCGTACAGGAGAAGCCGACCGTAGAAGGCCTTTTCGGAACGGCTCCGGGCCGCATCAAGGTAAAAGACCTGAACGATGACGGCAAGATTGACATCAACGACCGTACCGTTGTGGGCAACACCAACCCGAAACTGCAAGGTGGTTTCGGAGTATCCGGCAAATGGAAGAACTTCGACTTCACCGCCAACTTCACCTATATGCTGGACTTCGACCTGATCAACGCCACGGCTTACAACCTCTCGTCCGCCGTAGGCTCCAGCCGTACGGACCCGCGCAACGTACTCAGCAAGTTCAATTACGAGAACCGTTGGGTATACTACGGTGACATCTACAACACCAACGCGGACGGAACGACCAGCATCTATAACCTGAACGAGCCCTTGATCAGCAACTCGCAGCACATCGACTACCTCGACGAGTACGAGCGCCTCAACACGGGCAAGACGCTGTGGAATCCGCAGAACGTCACCACCAAGTACACGCTGTCCAACTTCGTGGAGGACGGTTCGTTTGTCCGCCTGACCGACGTGACAATCGGCTACACCTTGCCGAGCGACCTTACGAAGCGTTGGGGCATCTCTCGCCTGCGTCTCTACTTCACCGGTTCAAACCTCTTCTGCTTCACCGACTACTCGGGCTACGACCCCGAAGTGGACATCCAGAACGGTCTGACCCCGAACGTGGACTACAACCGCTACCCGCGTACACACAGCTACCTGTTCGGCATGAACCTTTCGTTCTAAACATTCTGTTAATCAATAAAGGAGAAAATACAATATGAAAATAAGACATATACTCATTTGTGGACTGTCGTTGGTAGCGTTCAGTGCCTGCAACGACTACCTCGATGTGGAAGCGCCTTCCAAGGTGACGGACGAGCAAGTGTTCAGCAGCCTCGAAGAGGCAGACCGTCTGCTCAACGCCGTGTACCAGGCCACCTGCGACGGCAACACCTACGGCAACGGCTACCTCACCACCGTCAACTTCAACAGTGACGTGGAGTGGTCCACCTCTTCATCCAGCATCCAGAGCGCGTCGCACAACGAATGGAAACTCTTCGACGGCGAAGCCGATGGAAGCAACGTAAAGAGCATTTGGGACGCAGCCTACTCCACCGTGGAGCGTGCCAACAACTTCATCAATGCGGCGGAGAAATCCGCCCTCTACGGAGACGAAGACCTCGACCAGATGATTGGCGAAGCCAAGTGTATCCGTGCCATGAACTACTTGGACATGGTCATCCTGTGGGGCGACATACCCTTCTCGTTCACCCGCACTTACGACCAGGAGTCACTCATCATGCCGATGGGCGACCGCGACCAAATCCTGACAGCCCTCATCGACGACCTGAAAGAAGCTGCACCCAAAATGCGCAAGGCCAAAGAGGTGACAGAGGGCGTGGAACGTTGTACGCAGGAGTTCGCATGGGCGCTCATCGCGCGCATCGCCCTGTTCCGTGCCGGCTACTCCCTGCGCCACAGCGAGGACGCAACGGCCGTAGGTACCATGGAACGCGCTTCGGACTATGCCGACTACTACAAGATTGCCAGCGAATATTGCAAGAAGGTGATTGACGCCGAAACGCACAAGCTGACCAACGGATACTTCGACGTATTCGTCAACGAGTGCAACTACACGGTGGTGAACGACGACGATGTCATCTTCGAGATTCCTTTCGTACGCAACGTGAACGGAAACATCGGCTATATACAGGGACCGAAGGCCGACCTCTCCAGTGCAGGTGACACCGACCATCCGTGGGGACGCTGCGGCGGTTCCGTAGGACTGAACGCCTTCTATCGTTTCACTTTCGACTCATTGGATGTCCGCCGCAACGTGGCAGGCTATTGGTCATACAGCTACAACGGCACTCCGTCCCTGCAGACCGGCTACACCAACTACTGTCTGAAGTGGTCCAAGCTGTGGGACAAGTCGCACACCATGGGCAACACCTCACAGGGCAACACGGGTGTCAACTTCCCCTATATGCGCTATGCTGACGTATTGCTGATGTATGCAGAGGCAGAGAACGAAATCAACAACGGGCCGACAGACGAGGCCAAAGCGGCTCTGAAACAGGTGCGCGAACGCGCGTTCCGCAATGCTGCCACCAAATCGGAGAAGGTAGAGACCTATGTGGACAACCTCACTACAAAGGAAGACTTCTTCAACGCCATCGTGGATGAACGCGCTTGGGAGTTTGCCGGCGAAGGCATCCGTTGGAAAGACCTGGTGCGCTGGAACATCTACAACAAGGTCATCTACAAGAACTTCTGGCTCTACTACGCAATGGGATGCGACCGCGACAATACCTACGTTCCTTCGGGTAAAGATTTGGAAGAATATCCTGCCAGCGTCTATTACAAAATACGTACACGCGCGGAATGGAACGAACAGGTGAACGCCAATCCGGAGAAGTACACGGAAGCCAAATATCCAGAAATCTTTGCCTTCCCCAATACAGACTCCAGCTTAGGTGTGGTCGAATTCTACCACTACGAGCATGATACGCTGACCATCAACAACCTGTGGGAGACTTGGGGACTTCACATCAAGGAAATGTCCACCGTGCCCATCACCGGCAGCGAGGCATGGAGCGAAGCCAAATTCTTCAATTGGTTGGACGACAACACGGGTATCGCCAACGCAAACATCCGCTATGCGGTTCGCGGCTACCTCTACATTGACGAGGGCGGAACGCTCTTCCCGTCGACCATGCCCGAATATACCTCGGACGATGTGTTGGACAACCTGCCTCCGGTGCGTTACATCCTGCCCATCCCGCGCGATGTAGTCAGCCGAAGCGTAGGCCAGTACAAGAACTATTACGGTTATTAACCCTCAACTGAACAGAACATTTATGAAAAAGATAGTATTATTTTCGATAATCATGGCCGCCTCGGCCGCCGTCTTTACCGGGTGTAAGGACGACACCGAAAGCTTTGGCGGAACGGATGCCGACCGTCTGTTTATGCCGATGTTCCGCTTGACGCAGAACCTGAACTCGACCACGACAGACTATCACTGCGACATCGCCTCCAATGTAGACCCGCAGATAGAGACCTATCTGACACAACACGGATACAAAATGAGTACGCACGTCAACGACATGCGCCTCTTCTGGTATGGCGTGGAAGGTGCCGACGCCTACGAACTGAAGGCGAAGGTGCAGGGAACCTCGTGGGACAAGGAAGAGAACCCCAACCTGCTTGATACCATCCTCACGGCCGACCAGCTGTCGTTCCTCCACGAAGACCTTCAGTACGGAACGGGATACCTCTACGCCATCCGCGCGCTGGTAGACCGCGACGACCTCAACAACCCGCGCAACTCCAAATGGTATGGCTATGGCGACGGTTCGCACCAGAGTGACCAGTCGCGTGACGACAGCCGTAACCAGACGGGTTCGTTGACAACCGGTATGCGTTACGAGGTTCCCTCCGTCTTTTGGGTGGAGAACGTGACGAAGACCTCAATGGACGTTTGCTTCTTGCCGGAAACGGAAAGCGGATGGGAGAGCACATACAAGGAATTCATCGAGGCAGGTGCCGAGGTGGAGGACGGTAAATGGGTGTTTGACGAGATCCGTGTCGTCCCGTCCGCCGACAATGCGCTGCTGGAAGAGCACATCTACAAGCTCACCGATGCCGACAAGGCCGCAGGACGCGTACACTTCGACAACTTGGTTTCAAACGCCGCCTACATCGTCAGTGGTCAGAACAACAACATCGAGCGCTACTACGACCGCCAGTACAACTCCAACATGGTGCGTATGCAGGGCGATCCGGGTGAACCTATCTACCTCCCCGCCGCTACGGCAGAATCCGTCTTGCTGGACACGCTGTTGCAGAATGGCGACCAATACAGCATCTATGGAGTCAAGGACTTGATTGCTTCACGCATCGACACCGTACTGGCCAACTACATGTCGGACAACACATTGGCTGAGGGACAGATATTCTACCTCGAAGGAGGCAAGACCTACTACGTGAACTCCACCGTGGAGATGACCAAGGGCTTCACATTGGCTACCAATCCGGAAGACATCGCCGCCGGCAAGGGACGCGCTACGGTGCTGCAAGGCATCGGATGGGGGGACGAGTCCAAAACCTCCGCAAGAGCCGTGAACTGGGGTCTCTGCCGCAACGCACGCTCCGGAGCGGAGAACGGTGTGACACTGGCCATTCAAGCGATTGTCTTCGAGGACATCAACTTCCATCCGATGGCATGGAACACCTACTTCGACCAAAAAGGCTCGGACGGAGACTCCCAGTTGGGCATCACTCAAAATTACTTCATGAACATGTACTCTCAAGGTCTGTCGTTCACGCTGTCAGAGCTACGCATGTCCAACTGTACCTTCTGTGGGCACGTACGCGGATTCATCCGCTTCCAAGGCCCGAACAGACAGATAATCGAGAAACTGACGGTAGACAACTGCGTGTTCTATGACGAAGGTGGCTATGACACGAACGGCCGTGGATACTCTTGGTTCGCCGGACCGGGTAACAACCGCAAGTCGAACTTCTACAAGAACCTGACCTTCACCAACAACACCATCATCGACTGCACGCGTCACGCCCTTGTCTCGGAAGCCAAGAACCTGGCTTGGCCTGAAGGAACAACGTGGAACATCAACGTATCCAACAATACGTTCGTGAACTTTGCGCCACGCTCCAACAACAAGGGTCACGGTAAAATCTTCGAGATTAACTACATCCCTGCGGGATCTACCGTGACGTGCAAGAAGAACCTCTTCGTGTTTGTGGGCAACAAGAATGACGGAGGACGCGATTACTACATGAAGGGTATGGACATCACCATCAAGAACCTGACTTATGATTTCGCGGACAACTATTCGACCGTAGTACCTGCATACCAAGGTTACAAATCTTCCACAGAGACCACCACCACCCTGGCGGACGGTATGTTCTCACACGTAAGTTTCTCCAACACCAGTACAGGTGCCGGTTATCAGAACGGCGCGCTGAACAAGGGCGGCTTGGGCGAGACAAAGATTAAGTTCGGCGACAACCGCAACGGCAACGAAGAAGACGATGCCGTAGGTTATCAGCTCACCGCGGAAGAACTCTTCAAGAATCCGTTCACCATCGGTAAGGTAGACGGCAAGGAGGCGTTTGAGAAGGATGCCTACCGTCATGCGGACATCAGCGGCTTCTACTACAACAACACCTCGCGCGTAACGGCTCACCCGATTTACACGAAGGAGATTGGAGACCCGCGCTGGCGTACAGGAGCTTCCTGGGACGGTGGTAAGAACCATACCGTGAAGAGTGGCGACATCACCTTCTAAGGAGAAGAAAACAGATTTCTTTCTTACAATGCAAGCATAAGAAGTGAATGAGGGCGGGCGGACTTGTGAAAGTCCGCCCGCCTACTGTTTCTTCTTCGCTAAGGTACGCCCAGCGCAGATTATTGAATATTACAACACCTAAATTATGGAAGAACCTCAATCCAGATCCGACACGCGAAACCGGAATATGACAATTTCAGCAAAATAACCAAGCCCTCTTGGTTATTTTACATTATCTTTGCGGTTTGAAAAACATCGAACCAAAGCTAACAAGGATATAAACTCATGGCAGTAACTATCAAACAAGTGTCCACGGCAAAGGAACTGCGGGCCTTCATCCGTTTCAACTATACGCTCTACAAGGACAACCCATACTCTGTGCCGGACCTGTACGACGACATGCTCCACACGTTCGACCCCAAGAAGAACGCGGCACTGGAGTTTTGCGAGGCAGCCTATTTCCTGGCTTACCGCGAGGGGAAGATTGTGGGACGCGTGGCGGCCATCATCAACAAACGGGCCAACGAGGCGTGGAACAAGCAGAGCGTACGCTTCGGGTGGATAGACTTCATCGATGACCCGGAAGTGTCGAAAGCCTTGATAGATACCGTAGAACGTTGGGGCAAGGAGCGGGGCATGACGGAGATTCAAGGCCCGCTCGGGTTCACGGACATGGATGCAGAAGGGATGCTGGTGGAGGGATTCGACGAGCTGAGTACCATGGCGACCATCTACAACTACCCCTACTACCCCCAACACATCGAACAGATGGGCTTCGAGAAGGATGCCGACTGGGTGGAGTTCCGCATCAACGTGCCGGACAGCGTACCGGAGAAGATGCAACGCATCGCCGACATCGTGTGCCGCAAATACAAACTGCACGTGAAGAAACTGAAGAACATGAAAGAGGTGAACCGCGGCAATTACGGTCCACGGATATTCAAACTCATCAACGAATGTTACGCCCAACTCTACGGTTACTCGCAGATGACGGAGCGACAGATTATGCAGTACGTGAAGATGTACCTGCCTATCCTCGACCTGCGCATGGTGACGCTGATAGAAGACGAGAACGACGAGCTGGTGGGCGTGGGCGTTTCCATGCCCTCTCTGTCGGTTGCCTTGCAAAAGGCCAAAGGCCGTTTGCTTCCCTTCGGCTGGTATCATCTGCTGAAGGCCCTCTACTGGAAGAAACCGCATACGCTTGACCTGCTGCTGGTAGGCATCAAACCCGAATACCAAAGCAAGGGAGTGAACGCCCTGTTGTTTACCGACCTTATCCCCGCCTACAACAAACTCGGGTTAGTGGACGCGGAGAGCAATCCCGAGCTGGAGACCAACAACAAGGTGCAGGCGCAATGGGAGTATTTCGAGACCCGTCAGCACAAACGCCGCCGGGCCTACCGCAAACAGATAACCGTGTGACGCGACCCACAACCGCACATACAACATAGAAAAGAGAATCTACAATATGCCAGAAGAGAACGAATTGCAACTCAACGCCACGGAGCAACAGGTGGAATATACCGATGACAACATCCGCCACCTGAGCGACATGGAGCATGTGCGTACCCGCCCGGGTATGTACATCGGTAAACTGGGCGACGGAAGCTATGCCGAGGACGGCATCTACGTGTTGCTGAAGGAGGTCATCGACAACAGCATCGATGAGTTCAAGATGCACGCAGGCAAGCGCATCGAGATAGAGATGGAGGAGAACCTGCGGGTGAGCGTACGCGACTACGGGCGAGGCATCCCGCAAGGGAAGCTCATCGAAGCGGTGAGCATGCTCAACACCGGCGGCAAGTACGACAGCAAGGCTTTCAAGAAGAGCGTGGGACTCAACGGCGTGGGCGTGAAGGCAGTGAATGCGCTGAGCCGACGCTTCGAGGTACGCAGTTACCGCGACGGCAAGGTGCGCGAGGCCATCTTCGAACGGGGCATCCTACAGAGCGACACGACAACGGACACCACCGAAGAGACCGGTACCTACATCTTCTTTGAACCGGACAACACGCTCTTCGAGAACTACCGGTTCCACGGAGAGTTCATCGAGACGATGCTGCGCAACTACACCTACCTGAACACGGGACTCACCATCCTCTACAACGGACAGCGCATCCTCTCGCGCAACGGCCTGGTAGACCTGCTCACCGACTCCATGACGGCAACCTGTCTCTACCCCATCGTCCATCTGAAAGGTGAGGACATCGAGATTGCCTTCACCCACACGGACCAGTATGGCGAAGAGTACCACTCGTTCGTCAACGGACAGCATACCACCCAAGGCGGTACGCACCAGAGTGCCTTCAAGGAGCACATCGCGCGCACCATCAAGGAGTTCTACAACAAGAACCTCGACTATGCGGACATCCGCAACGGCTTAGTGGCAGCCATCGCCATCAATGTGGAAGAGCCCGTGTTCGAGAGCCAGACGAAAGTGAAGCTGGGCTCCACGAAGATGGCACCGGACGGGCCGAACCTCAACAAGTTCGTGGGCGACTTCATCAAGACGGAGGTGGACAACTTCCTTCATAAGAACACCGACATCGCCAACGTGATGCTGCAAAAGATACAAGACTCGGAGAAGGAGCGCAAGGCCATTGCCGGTGTCACGAAGCTGGCGCGCGAACGCACCAAGAAGGCGAACCTGCACAACCGCAAGCTGCGCGACTGCCGCATCCACCTCAACGATACGAAGGGTGACAACCTGGAGGAGAGCAGCATCTTCATCACCGAGGGTGACTCCGCCAGCGGATCCATCACCAAGAGCCGCGACGTGAACACACAGGCGGTATTCAGCCTACGCGGTAAGCCGCTCAACTCGTTTGGCCTCACCAAGAAGGTGGTGTACGAGAACGAGGAGTTCAACCTGCTGCAAGCGGCGCTCAACATCGAGGACGGACTGGACGGACTTCGCTACAACAAAGTGATTGTCGCCACCGATGCCGATGTGGACGGCATGCACATCCGCCTACTGATGATTACCTTCTTCCTGCAGTTCTTCCCCGACCTGATCAAGAAGGGACATGTCTACATCCTGCAGACACCGCTGTTCCGCGTACGCAACCGCAAGAAGAGAATCAAAGGTGCCAAAAGCGAGAAGGGGGGCAAGGACGACTACGAAACCATCTATTGCTACTCGGACGAGGAGCGGATGGCAGCCATCGAGAAGCTGAGTCCCGACCCTGAGATTACCCGGTTCAAAGGACTTGGAGAGATTTCGCCCGACGAATTCAAGCACTTCATCGGCAAGGATATGCGGTTGGAGCCCGTTACCTTGCGCAAAACCGATGCCGTGAATGAGCTGTTGGGATTCTATATGGGCAAGAACACCATGGAGAGGCAGAATTTCATCATCAACAACTTAGTGATAGAAGAGGATGCCGCCAACGACGAAGAGGAGGTAACGGTATGAAAAGAGCGATATTCCCGGGGACTTTCGACCCCTTCACTACGGGACACTACTCGGTAGTGAAACGGGCACTCACCTTTATGGACGAGCTTGTTATCGGCATAGGTGTCAACGAGGGGAAACGCACCTGGTTCTCCACGGAGAAGAGGGTGGAGATGATTAAGCGCCTCTACGCCGACAATCCGCGCGTGAAGGTGGAGGCTTATAGTGACCTGACGTGCGACTTCGCCAAGCGGATGGATGCCGGATTCATCATCCGGGGTATCCGCACGGTGAAGGACTTTGAGTATGAGGAGACCATTGCCGACATCAACCGGCAACTCTCCGGCATCGAGACCATCCTGCTCTTCACCGAGCCGGAACTGACCAGCGTCAGCTCCAGCATCGTGAGGGAACTGCTCAGCTATGGCAAGGACATCACTCCGTTCGTGCCCAAGGGCCTCATCATCGACGAAACGAAATAACAACTCATAGGTATAGATTCAAGCACATGAAAAAGATTTATTTTCTCATCGGCCTGTTCTTCGCCGCCAACCTGGCGATGGCGCAAAACAAGAAGGTGACACCGGCCCGCAAACTACAGATAGCGGAGTTCGCCATCAGTAACCTCTATGTGGACAGCGTGGATGAGAACAAGTTAGTGGAGGCTGCCATCACGAAGATGCTGGAACAGCTCGACCCCCACTCCACCTACGCCAACCCCGAGGAGGTGAAGAAACTGAACGAACCCCTGCAGGGCAACTTCGAAGGCATCGGTGTACAATTCAATATGGTGGAAGACACACTGTTGGTGATTCAACCCGTAGTGAACGGCCCCTCGGAGAAGTGTGGCATCCTGGCCGGTGACCGCATCGTGTATGTGAACGACACCGTCATAGCGGGCGTAAAGATGCAGACCAACGACATCACCCGCCGCTTGCGGGGGCCAAAGGGAAGTAAGGTGAAATTGGGTATCGTGCGGCGCGGCATTGCGGATATACTCCAATTCGACGTGACCCGCGACAAGATTCCCGTGCACAGCGTGGATGCCGCACACCTCGTGAAGAAAGGCATCGGTTACGTGCGCATCAACAACTTCGGAGCCACCACGGTGGACGAGTTTGAAGCGGCACTGAAGGAGCTACGCAAGAAAGGGATGAAAGACCTCATCCTCGACCTGCAGGGCAACGGAGGCGGTTACCTGAATGCCGCCGTGGGACTGGCCAACGAATTCCTGCAAGCCAACGAACTGATTGTCTACACCGAAGGACGACGCAGTCCGCGCAACGCCTTCCAGGCACACGGCACAGGCAAGTTCAAGGAGGGACGGCTGATTGTCCTCATCGACTCGTACACCGCCTCGGCATCGGAGATTGTCACCGGAGCCATACAGGACTGGGACCGCGGATTGGTAGTGGGACGGCGCTCGTTCGGCAAGGGACTGGTACAACGTCCCGTTGACCTTCCCGACGGCTCCATGATACGGCTCACCATCGCCCGTTACTACACCCCCACGGGCCGTTGCATACAGAAACCCTACGAAAGCATCGAAGAATACAACCAAGACCTCATCAACCGCTACAACAGCGGAGAGATGAGCAATGCCGACAGCATCCACTTCCCCGACTCACTGAAGTACAAGACCAAGCGACTGGAACGGGTGGTCTACGGAGGCGGAGGCATCATGCCGGACTACTACGTGCCGCTGGACACCACACGCTACTCCGACTATCACCTGAAGCTCTCCGCCAAAGGTGCCATCATCAAGTCTACCCTCCAGTATGTGGACAACAACCGGCAGACGCTGAAGAAGCAGTACAAAAACTTCGATGAATTCGATGAAAAGTTCAGCGTGACGCCAGAGCTCATCGAACTGCTGAAGAGCGAAGGCGAGAAGGTGGACGTGAAATACGACGAAGAGGGATACCTCAAGGGAAAAGCGTTGCTCCACAACCAACTGAAGGCTTTGATAGCGCGCGACCTCTGGGACATGGACGAATACTATCGAGTGATGAACCGCGACAACGAGAGCGTGCAAAAAGCCCTGGAACTGTTGCGGTACGACGATTTTGAAGGTTTAATGACAAAGAAGAAACAATGATCAGTTATCAGACCGATGGCGTGAAGATGCCTGCCATCAAACGAAAAGAGAACAGCGCATGGGTGAAAGCCGTAGCGGCATCCTACGGCAAGAAGGTGGGCGAGATAGCCTACATCTTCTGCTCCGACGACAAGATATTGGAGGTGAACCGGCAATACCTGCAGCACGACTACTATACGGACATCATCACCTTCGACTATTGCGAGGGTGACACCATCAGCGGTGACCTCTTCATCAGTCTGGACACCGTACGCACCAATGCCGAGCAGGTGGGCGCAACCTACGACGAGGAGCTCCACCGTGTCATCATACACGGCATCCTCCACCTGTGTGGCATCAACGACAAAGGACCGGGTGAACGCGCAATCATGGAAGCGGCAGAGAACAAAGCCTTGGCCTTGCGCACACAGGCCTAACGGACAAAAGCGGCAACTATGGTACTGAACTATATCTGGATTGCATTCTTCGTGGTGGCGTTCGCCATCGCTCTCGTCCGTCTGGTCTTCATGGGAGACACCGAGATATTCCCCGCCATCATGAACTCCACGTTCAGCTCGGCGGAGACGGCATTCAAGATATCCTTGGGGCTGACCGGCGTGCTTTCCCTTTGGTTGGGTATCATGCGTATCGGTGAGCAGGGCGGTGTGGTGAACCTCTTCGCACGCATGCTAAGTCCCGTCTTCTGCCGACTGTTTCCCGACATCCCGAAAGGACATCCGGTGACGGGTACCATCTTCATGAACCTCTCCGCCAACATGCTGGGACTGGACAACGCCGCCACGCCCATGGGACTGAAGGCCATGGAGCAGATGCAGGAGTTGAACCCGAAGAAAGACACCGCCAGCAATCCCATGATTATGTTCCTGGTGCTCAACACCTCCGGACTCACCATCATACCGGTCAGCATCATGGTGTACCGCGCTCAGTTAGGGGCGGCACAGCCTACGGATGTCTTCATTCCCATCCTGTTGGCCACCTTCTTCTCTACCATGATGGGGCTGTTGGCCGTGAGCCTCTACCAACGCATCAACCTGTTCAACCGCACCCTTCTACTCACCTTGGGCGGCATGTGTCTGGCGGTGGCAGGCATCATCTGGGGATTCAGCAGCCTGTCCAAAGAGTCCATGGACACCGTGTCCACCTCCGTAGCCAACATCCTGTTGTTTTCCGTCATCATCGGTTTCATCATCGCAGGCATGCGCAAACGCATCAACGTCTACGAAGCCTTTGTGGACGGTGCCAAGGAGGGCTTTCAGACCGCCGTACGCATCATCCCCTATTTAGTGGCTATTCTGGTGGGCATCGGCGTGTTCCGCGCATCGGGCGCAATGGACATCCTCATCGGTGGAGTGGAACGGTTAGTGAGCCTTTGCGGGGGCAACACGGACTTTGTGGGAGCACTACCTACGGCACTGATGAAGCCCTTGAGCGGCGGTGGGGCGCGCGGCTTGATGATAGATGCCATGACTACCTACGGGGCGGACTCCTTTACGGGTCGCCTGGCCTGCCTGTTCCAAGGCTCTACGGACACCACCTTCTACATCCTGGCGGTCTACTTCGGCAGCGTGAACATCAAATACACGCGTCATGCCGTAGCCTGCGGACTGTTGGCCGACTTGGCTGGCATCACCGCCGCCATCTTCATCGGATACCTCTTCTTCGGGTAAGTTTCATGCAACGACCAGATAATCAACCGACCGCTATGGACTACTACTTGACCTCCGCCTACCTCGCTCCGGTGCAATACTACACCAAGCTCTTTGCCTGTCGGCGTGCCTACGTCGAGGGGTACGACCACTACATGAAGCAGACCTACCGCAACCGGTGCGTGATAGCGACCGCCGACGGTCCCCTCACCCTCAGCATCCCCACAGAGAAGCCTGAGACCCCGAAGTGCCTGATGAAAGACATCCGCATCTCCGACCACGGCAACTGGCGTCATCTGCACTGGACTGCCTTGGAGAGCGCCTACAGCAACAGCCCCTTCTTTGAATACTACCAAGACGACTTTCGCCCCTTCTACGAGAAGAAATATCCCTTTCTCTACGATTTCAACGAAGAGTTGCGCCGTTTGGTCTGCCGCCTGATAGACCTTGACCCGGAAGTGCTGCCCACGACCGACTACAAGCAACTATTCGCTCCCGACGAGACCGACTGGCGCGAGCGTATCCACCCCAAGCGCGACTGGCACGAAGACGAAGCCTTCCGCCCTCAACCCTACTACCAAGTCTTCAGGGAACACTATGGCTTCCTTCCCAACCTGAGCATCGTGGACCTCCTCTTCAACATGGGTCCCGAAAGCCTGTTGGTGCTCCGCGACAGTGTGGGGTATAGCCTCGATAGTCAAGCTGCACCGCATGTTTAAACGAGGTATGGTCTCGTGAGCCGATGAGATATAGGTTCATTTCCCGACGAAGTTTTTTCGATTGAATGGAGTGGCGGTTCTGCAAAAAGCACTACCTTTGCGAGGAGAGACCAAAAAGAGACAATAACGTAACGTAATAGAATCATGAACGAACTATTCAGTGTAAAAGACAAAGTAGTGGTGATAACCGGCGGAACGGGCGTGTTGGGCAAATGCATCGCCGAATACCTGGGCAGAGAAGGAGCCAAGGTGGTAGTCATGGGACGCCGCGCCGAGGCAGGCAACGCCATAGTGGAAAACATCCGTAAGGCAGGCGGTGAGGCGATGTTCCTCACCACGGACGTATTGAAGGTGGAGATTGTGGAACAAAACCTGAAAGACGTGCTTGCCGCCTATGGGCGCGTGGACGCTCTGCTGAACGCGGCGGGCGGAAACATGCCCGGTGCCACGATAGCCCCCAACGGGACCTTCTTCGACTTGAAGCCGGAAGACTTCCAGACCGTGCTGAACCTGAACCTCACCGGAACCGTCATCCCGACACAAGTGTTCCTGAAACCCATGGTAGAGCAAAAGAGCGGTTGCATCGTCAACTTCTCGTCCATGTCAGCCTTCCGCCCGCTGACCCGCATCTGCGGCTATTCGGCAGCCAAAGCGGGCATCTCCAACTTCACCGCCTACATGGCCACGGAGGTAGCCTCCAAGTTTGGCGAAGGCATCCGTGTGAACGCCATCGCTCCGGGATTCTTCCTGACCGAGCAGAACCGCACGCTGTTGACCAACGAGGACGGCAGCTACACCAAACGCGGAAACGACGTGATACGTCAGACCCCTTTCAAACGCTTCGGCCAACCCGAAGAGCTGTGCGGTACCATACAGTACCTGATTAGCGATGCCTCGAAGTTCGTCACCGGTACCGTAGCCGTGGTAGACGGAGGGTTCAACGTCTTATCCATGTAAACCCCTTCCGGGAAGACTACTCCACAAGCATCGCGACGGAAACCAACAACGAGGAGGACGTACCATAGGAAGTGCGCCCTCCTCCCGTTTTTGGCACGTCAACGGACCGAGACCGGGTCAGTCCGAAAACCAGGTGGCGATTATTCAGTTGACCGACCTCCTTACGTGTGTCCACGCAAGTACTTACGTTGCCCGATGAAAGTACTTACGATGGCTCACGTAAGTACTTACGTTGGCTCATGAAAGTACTTACGTTGGCAGGTGCAACCGCTTGCGTTTATCCGGGCCGAATAAAGAATTATTTCTGTAATTGTTTGCCCCATACAGGTATTTCATTTAATTTTGCCGCTATTCCGTGAGACGGCTGTCGGCACACCCGATTTGTCGGGCGTGGAGTCATGAGATAATCAATTCAATTAATAATAAAACTAATTTTTCTTTTATGTGGTTAAGTAATTCATCTATTGGAAGGAAGGTGGTGATGAGCGTTACCGGTGTCGCCCTAATCCTGTTTCTTACATTTCACATGTCGATGAACCTTGTCGCACTGATTTCGGCGGAAGGTTACAATATGATTTGTGAGTTTCTTGGAGCCAATTGGTACGCGTTGGTAGCAACGGTGGCTTTGGCGGCGCTGATGATCATTCATATCATCTACGCATTCTGGTTGACCATGCTGAACCGGAAGGCACGCGGCACGGAGCACTATGCCGTACAGGCCAAGCCGAAGCAAGTGGAATGGGCATCGCAGAACATGCTGGTACTGGGTATCATCGTCATCCTCGGTCTGATCCTTCACCTGAAAGACTTCTGGTACAACATGATGTTCGCCGAGTTGGTGGGTAACCCGACCTTGGGCGGCTTAGAGGCTACCGACGGCTATGGATACATCGTCAAGACGTTCTCTTGCCCCGTGTTCGTAGTAATCTACTTAGTATGGTTCGCGGCTCTGTGGTTCCATCTTACCCATGGATTCTGGAGTGCCATGCAGACTTTCGGTTGGAACAACAAAATCTGGTTTGAACGCTGGCGCATCATCGGCAACGTATGGGCAACCCTCTTGTTCCTGGGTTTCGCCGTTGTAGCAATCCTCTTCTACGTGAAGTCCATCTGCTGCGGTGCATGCTGCGCTGCTTGATTTATTAACATGTAAACATTAAACAGTAATTATTATGGCTACCATAGATTCAAAAATTCCCGAAGGCCCCGTGGCCGAGAAATGGACCAATTATAAAGCTCACCAGAAACTGGTGAACCCCGCTAACAAACGCCGTCTCGACATCATCGTTGTCGGTACGGGTCTGGCCGGCGCTTCCGCCGCAGCCTCGTTAGGCGAGATGGGTTTCAGGGTGTTAAACTTCTGCATTCAGGACTCTCCACGCCGTGCGCACTCTATCGCCGCACAGGGCGGTATTAACGCGGCAAAGAACTACCAGAACGACGGCGACTCCGTTTACCGTCTGTTCTACGACACCGTGAAGGGTGGTGACTACCGTGCCCGCGAAGCCAACGTATACCGTTTGGCTGAGGTATCGAACAACATCATCGACCAGTGCGTGGCACAGGGTGTCCCCTTTGCCCGTGAATATGGCGGCACATTGGCCAACCGTTCATTCGGTGGCGCACAGGTGAGCCGTACGTTCTACGCCAAAGGCCAGACCGGACAGCAGCTGTTGCTGGGCGCCTATTCCGCACTGAGCCGCCAAGTAAACGCCGGCACCGTGAAGCTCTACACCCGCTATGAGATGGAAGAGCTGGTCATCATCGACGGACGTGCACGCGGCATCATCGCCAAGAACCTGGTGACAGGCAAGCTGGAGCGCTTCGCCGCCCATGCCGTGGTCATCGCTACCGGTGGTTACGGAAACGCCTATTTCCTCTCTACCAACGCCATGGCATGCAACTGTTCCGCAGCTATGCAGTGCTACCGCAAAGGCGCATACTTCGCTAACCCCTCATACGTACAGATTCACCCGACTTGTATCCCCGTTCACGGTGACAAACAGTCGAAGCTGACCCTGATGTCAGAGTCGTTGCGTAACGACGGACGTATCTGGGTACCGAAGAAGCTGGAAGACGCCAAGAAGTTGCAAGAGGGAACGCTGAAAGGAAGCGATATTCCCGAAGAAGACCGCGACTACTACCTGGAGCGCAGGTATCCGGCATTCGGTAACCTCGTGCCGCGTGACGTGGCTTCGCGTGCCGCCAAAGAGCGTTGCGACAAAGGCTACGGCGTGAACGCGACCGGCTTGGCCGTGTTCCTCGACTTCAGCGAAGCCATCAACCGTCTCGGCCTCGACGTGGTGCGCCAGCGTTACGGCAACCTCTTCGACATGTATGAGGAGATTACCGATGTCAACCCGGGCGAGCTGGCCAAGGAAATCAACGGTGAGAAATACTACAACCCGATGATGATCTATCCGGCTATCCACTACACGATGGGCGGCATCTGGGTTGACTACGAACTGCAGACCGCCATCAAGGGCTTGTTCGCCATCGGTGAGTGCAACTTCTCCGACCACGGTGCCAACCGCCTCGGAGCTTCCGCACTGATGCAGGGCTTGGCGGACGGCTACTTCGTATTGCCTTACACCATCCAGAACTATCTGTCAGACCAGATTACCGTTCCCCGCTTCTCTACCGACCTGCCTGAGTTCGCAGAGGCAGAGAAGGCCGTCAACGACAAGATAGACCGACTGATGAGCATCCAGGGTAACGAGTCCGTTGACTCCATCCACAAGAAACTGGGTCACATCATGTGGGAATATGTCGGCATGGGACGTACCGCCGAAGGTCTGAAGAAAGGCTTGGAAGAGATAAAGAAAATCCGCGAGGAGTTCAACAAGAATCTGTTTATCCCCGGCAGCAAGGACGGCATGAACACGGAGCTCGACAAAGCAATCCGCTTAGAGGACTTCATCACGATGGGCGAGCTGATCGCTTACGACGCGTTGAGCCGTAACGAGAGCTGCGGCGGCCACTTCCGCGAAGAGTACCAGACGGAAGAGGGTGAAGCAAAACGCGACGACGAGAACTTCTTCTACGTAGGTTGCTGGGAGTATCAAGGAAGCGACGAGAAAGCTCCTGAGCTCATCAAAGAGCCGCTTCAATACGAGGCTATCAAAGTTCAGACCCGTAACTACAAGAGCTAACGGGTAAGTTAAACAATTAAAGATTCAAGGAACAATGGAGAAAAATATAAGTTTCACACTGAAGATTTGGCGTCAGAACGGGCCGAAGGAGAAAGGCCGTTTTGAAACATACCAGATGAAAGATATCCCCGGCGACACCTCCTTCCTGGAGATGTTGGATATCCTCAACGAACAGCTCGTCAGCGAGCGCAAAGAGCCTGTCGTGTTTGACCACGACTGCCGCGAGGGCATTTGCGGAATGTGCTCACTCTACGTGAACGGTCACCCGCACGGACCCGCAACAGGTGCTACCACCTGTCAGCTCTACATGCGTCGCTTCAACGATGGCGACACCATCACCGTAGAGCCTTGGCGTTCGGCTGGATTCCCCGTCATCAAAGACTTGATGGTAGACCGCTCGGCTTACGACAAGATTATGCAGGCAGGAGGTTATATCAGCGTACGTACCGGTTCGGCTGAAGATGCCAACAACATCCTCATCCCGAAAGCAGCGGCAGACGAGGCTATGGACTCTGCCACCTGCATCGGTTGCGGCGCATGCGTGGCAGCTTGCAAGAACGGATCCGCCATGCTGTTCGTATCGGCCAAGGTAAGTCAGTTGGCCCTGCTCCCGCAAGGAAAGGTGGAAGCGGCACGCCGTGCCAAAGCGATGCTGAGCAAGATGGACGAACTGGGCTTCGGTAACTGTACCAACACCCGCGCCTGCGAGGCGGAGTGTCCTAAATGCGTATCGATTAGCAACATCGCCCGTTTGAACCGCGAGTTTATCAAAGCCAAACTGAAAGACTGATAAATCCATTCAAACAACAGGAAGAGGGGTGAGCCATACGGCTCACCCCTCTTCCTGTATGTTAGAACCACCTTGATGGATGTCCATCGGCTCAAACGAAGACGAGCCGCATGGCGGAATCCGTTAGTACGCCTGCTCGTGAACCCCCTTGACAGCACGGCCACTGGGGTCATTCTGGTTCTGGAAAGCAGCATCCCAGGCAAGGGCCTCAGCGGAAGAACAAGCTACGCTCGGCACACTGGGGACGCTCTTGGCGGCGGAGGCACTTGGGAAATGCTCCTCAAAGATGGTACGGTAGTAGTACTCCTCCTTGTTCATCGGCGGGTTGATGGGGAAACGCTCAGCGGCGTGCGCCATCTCCTCGTCACTCACAGCAGCGGAAGTGACGGCTTTCAAGGTGTCTATCCAACTGTAGCCTACGCCATCGCTAAACTGCTCCTTCTGTCGCCACGCCACGCTCTCGGGAAGCATATCGGCAAAGGCGGCACGCACAATGCGCTTCTCAATCTCCTTGCCAGGGCACATCTTGGCCTTTGGATTCAGGCGCATTGCCACATCCAGGAACTCCTTGTCGAGGAAAGGTACACGCCCCTCCACTCCCCAAGCTGAAAGCGATTTGTTGGCACGCAAACAGTCGTACATATAGAGTTTACTCAACTTACGCACGGTCTCCTCATGGAAAGCTTTGGCATCCGGAGCTTTATGGAAATAAAGGTATCCACCAAACACCTCGTCGGCCCCCTCACCGCTCAACACCATCTTGATGCCCATGCTCTTGATGACACGCGCCAAAAGGTACATAGGCGTGGAGGCACGCACCGTGGTGACATCGTATGTCTCGATGAAATAGATAACGTCACGGATGGCATCCAGTCCCTCCTGAATGGTATAATTGATTTCGTGGTGAACCGTACCGATGAAATCGGCCACCTCACGTGCCTTTGCCAAGTCGGGAGCTCCCTTGAGACCGATGGCGAAAGAGTGCAACTGAGGCCACCAAGCCTCCGTCTGTTGGTCATTCTCCACCCGTTTGGCCGCATACTTCTTGGCGACAGCCGAGATGACGGAACTGTCCAGTCCGCCGGAGAGCAACACGCCATAGGGCACGTCGCTCATCAACTGACGCTTCACCGCCGCTTCGAGAGCATCGTGAACCGCCTGTTCCGAAGCGGGATTGTCCTTGACGGCCTCGTAACTGAACCAGTCACGGGTGTACCAACGCGTCATCTTGCCTTCACGACTCCAATAGTAATGGCCTGGCAAGAAGGGCTCGTACTCGTCGCAAAAGCCTTCCAACGCCTTCAGCTCACTGGCCACATAGACCTTGCCGTCGGCATCTCTACCAATGTAAAGGGGAATAACTCCTATAGGGTCGCGGGCAATGAGGTACTCATCCTTCTCCTCATCGTAGAGCGCAAAAGCGAAGATGCCGTTCAGCTCCTCCAGAAAATGGATGCCTTTATCGCGATAAAGAGCAAGGATAACCTCGCAGTCCGACCCCGTCTGAAACTCATACCTGCCGGCATAGCGGCTGCGGATGTCACGATGATTGTATATTTCACCGTTCACTGCCAGTATCTGCTTACGGTCCGTACTGAAGAGGGGCTGACCGCCCGACTCGGGATCGACAATGGAAAGGCGCTCATGCGCCAAGATGGCATGGCTGCCACAATAGACTCCGCTCCAGTCCGGTCCGCGATGGCGAATCTTCTGGGACATCTTCAACGCTTTGGTACGCAAGGCGGCAGTCTGCCTGTCGATATTGAATATTCCTACAATTCCACACATAGGCTAATATGTTTTTGTTGATTGGTATTGTTGTTTAAATCTCGTTCTTGTCGTCTTTTCGATAGAGTCCTCTATCTGATAGTCTCTTTCTCACTACAAAACGTATTGTGGAATTGAAACGGCCGGGACAAGGCCGATACTCCCGTTCACGCCGTTACAAGTTCCGTACATTCTCTCTCTTTGTTCATCTCAAAAAACGTTGGTACTAACCATCCAAACGTCGCGACACCTATCGGCTCAGCGTTCGCTCTCTTCTCCCTCTAATAAATAACTAATACCTATTCCCAAAGTACTTATTGTTTAGTTGCATTTGTACCTTGTTTTCGATGCAAAGGTATGCGAAAGGACATCACGCAACAAGAAATAACGTTATTTTGTTTGCATTAATCTTTATCAACTTTCTTTTTAGAAGTATACAGCTATCGATTAACATAAATATGTATCTCTATGGCGCATATATGATAACAGTTGTAAGCCGACACGAACGGCAATGCTTTCACAATTCCACGTTTTACGAGAATTATCGTTTTGTTCTACTCGCATTTTAGGATGTTTGCTATCTTTATGACAGCATAAATCACCGTTTAATGTGCATTCTCACATAAAGACGCGAATCGTCTCTCCTTAATCTATATAAGGAGCAACGAAAACAGCCTTAAAGGGGAACAAAATGTCAAGCCTTTGCGTTAGAAGAGAGCAACTGCTGAATGTCGTCACCGGAAGGACTTTGGAACAGGCGCAGTCCAAATTGGGGAAGAACGGCTATCACATAGTCGAAAACATCCGATTGGATATGCTCATAGGGTACCCATTTGGTGGTAGAGGTGAAGAAATAGAGTTCAAGCGGAAGACCTTGAGGCGTAGGTTGCAGCTGACGAACCATGAGCATCATCTCACTGTTTACCTTGGCCGACTCGCTCAGGTAACGCTCCAGGAAACGGCGGAACACGCCCAGGTTAACCGTCTCGGCGTTAGCCTCATCGGCAGAGAGCCATCCTTTCTCTATGAAGCGCGACTTCTCCTCGGACGTGCAGAAGCGGATGCTACGCACATCGATGTAGATGGATCGCTTCACGCGTCGTCCGCCGCCCTGTTGCATGTTGCGCCAGTTCTGGAATGAATCGCTTACGAGCGTATAGGGTGGGATGGTGGTAATGGTATTGTCCCAATTGCGCACCTTCACGGTGGTGAGCGTCACCTCCGTAACGATGCCGTTGGCTCCGGATTTCTCCATCGTTATCCAATCGCCCGGACGAAGCATGTCGTTGGCGGAGAGCTGCACGCCAGCCACCAACCCCACGATGGTATCCTTAAAGACCAGCATGAGCACCGTGGCAGCGGCACCCAAACCGGTAAAGAGCGCCACGGGATTCTTGTCGATAAGCACACTCACGATGCCGATAGTTCCAACAAACAGCGTGACAATCTTCAGCATCTGATAGACTCCCTTGAGGGGGCGATCCTTCAACTCTTCGTGTTGTGTGGAGAGGTCGTAGAGAGCCGACAGGAACGAGCAAATCAGCCTCAGCGTAACGGCGATGATGTAGACCAGACTTATCTTCAGCAGGAAATGAAGCCACGAGGGGACATCGGAAAAGGCAAACGGCAACAGGATGTAGACGACGAGGGAAGGCACGATGTGACACAGATTGTTGAGCACCTTGTCGGAGAAGAGGTAGTCGTCCCACGTCACTTTGGTGGAAGCCACTACCCGCTTCACGAAGGGAACAATCAGTTTGCGACAGACGACATCCGTCAGGTAGGCCACAAGAAGGATGACGGCAATCACGAGCAGCCGCTGTGTCAGGCTGATGGATTCCTGGTTCATCCCGTATTCCGAGAGTAAGCTCCCTATGTCCTGTAAGAGTGAGTTCTTCATTGTCCGTTTGCGTTAGGTGTGAATAGATTTAGATGGTAATGAGCCGATATTTGTTACCGGGCAGTGCCTGCACCACCCCTTTGAGTTCCATCTCGAAGAGCAATGCGCTCAGCTTGTTGACCGCCAGCTGAGCCGTCACGCTGAGGTCGTTGAGCGAATAGCCGTCGGGCATCGCCTGCAACAGCGTGACGACGGCCTGTTCCTCATCGCTCAAGTCGGGGAAGAGCTGTCGCTGCACGGGTTGTTTCACCGATGCCTGCACGTCCCATTGCATCGCTTTCACAAACTCCTCGGCGGACTGGATAAGGGCGGCTCTATTGTCACGTATCAAGGCGTTGCACCCCATGGAGAAGGGGTCGTCGCACCTTCCGGGGAAGGCGAAACAGTCGCGGTTGTACCCCTCGGCAAGATCTGCCGTAATCAGTGCGCCTCCCTTGGCCGCACTTTCCACCACGATGGTGGCATCGCAGATGCCTGCCACGATGCGGTTGCGCATCACGAAGTTCTGCCGGTCGGGATTCGTACCGCTTATGAACTCCGTCAACAATCCGCCCTGTCGCACCATCTGCACCGCTGTTTGGCGATGTACGGACGGATAGATGCGGTCGAGCCCATGCGCCAACACGCCCACCGTATGAAGTCCATTGTTCAACGCCGCACGGTGAGCCGCAATGTCGATGCCATAAGCCAGTCCGCTGACCACCAACACGTCGGGGCAGAGTTGCTTTAAGTCGCGCAGGAAAGCGTTGCAAATCCTCTGGCCATAGTCGGTGCTGTGACGCGTACCCACCATGTTGATGACCTTCATCTGGTTGAGGGGTATGTTTCCTTTATAGAATAGAATGACGGGCGCATCATTGCATTCGCGGAGACGCGACGGATAGTCCGCATCGTTGTAGCCTAAGGCAAGGATGGCGTTCTTCCGCACGAACTCCACCTCTTTCTTGGCTCGTTCAAAGGCTTGCGGACAATCGAGTGATTCGACCAGCTTGTCCGACCCTTGCACCAAATCGGGCAGTTCCTCGCGTCTCTCAAAGATGTCGACGGCACTTCCACAGGCTCTCATCAGTTTGTGCATCCCCGCCAGTCCGAGACCGGGTATGCGCGTCAGGGCGATGGTATGTAACAGCTCCCTGTCAGTCATGCAGATAAGGAGCAAAGAGTTGATCGAACAACGCACAATCACTCAATCGTCCGTTTACCAGAGAGACCACTTCGACGGTCGACTTGATGGCTACCTTCATGTCTGGCAAGCGGAAGATGTCCTGATAGAACACATACTTGATGCCCTCTTTCTTCAGGTAGAGTTTGGACAAGAATTCGTCACCGCTCCGCAAGGGAGTCTTGAAGGCGATGTTGATGCGCGCCACCACGGGGTCTATCCCATCCGCATGGAGCTTGGCGAAGCCGATGCCGGTGGAGAGGAGGAACTCATGCCGTGTGTGTTCCAGGTAATGTTGATAGTTGGCATTGTTGACAATGCCCTGCAAGTCGCACTCATAATCGCGGACTTTCAGTTTCAGTTCATAGATATACTTGTCCATAGTCGTTGCAAAGTTAATTGATTTTATAAAAAAAACGGTCGAGGCGATACCCCGAGAAAAGGTTTTGGGTCGGGTCTTTCGAGAACCACACCCAGGTAGCCTTGCCGATGACGCACTCCTTGGGTACAAAGCCGAACAGGCGCGAATCACAGAGGCTCATGGAGTTGTTGGACGCCATCCAATAGTAGTCCTTGCTGAATCGGTAACTGGCAACGGGACGCCCATCGACCAACAACGTATCTCCCTTTACCTCGGCACGTTTTCCCTCGTGCATCACGATGGTGTTGCGCAGCAGCATCGCGTTCCACGGATGTACCCTGACGGAGACTCCCTTGCCGGGCACCACAAACGCATGCACCTTGTCAGAGGCGGCAGCCAGTGGGCGGCGGAAGGTCACCCGATTACCGAGCAAACGCTTCACGGCATTGATCTCATGCAAACTGAAACTACGCAAGTAGTCGCCCTCGTCATACCCCACCAAGGCATTGTCGACGATGCCCGCCCGACGGATGGCCTCTGTCACCAACGCCTCCTGTTCGCCGGGGTAAGCATAGAGGAACTTACCGTCCGGAGTGAGTGCGTCCGCATCGGCCAACATCAGTTCCTCGTTGAGCCTCAGCGTGTCGCCGGGCAACCCCACACAACGGTTGATGAAGAGTTCACCGTCCTCTTGCGACGTTTGTCCGCCAGAGGGACGGTTAAAAAGGACAATATCGTTCCTATGTACGGGAGCCTCCAGCAGACGGTGATATCCGCAAAATGAGGCCAAAGGCGTGCGGTAGCCATAGCTCCAACGGTTCACTATCACCCGGTCGCCCCGATAGAGCGTGTTCTCCATTCCCTCGGAAGGGATGGTACACGAAGTGAAAGCCACCAGCTTAACCAGCAGAACCGCCACCACGGCAATGAACAAAGTCTTCAATAGCGAACGCATAACAGAGGCTGTTTGTCGGGGCTACTCCCCTACCCGTTTTCTCATTTGATGTTGTCTACCCACTTAAAGAAGCGATTCCAGCGAATCTTTCCGTCGAACCACCCGCGGTCTTTGTCGAGCGAAAGCCATACGACAATCGGCTTGCCCACGATATGGTCTTCGGGAACGAATCCCCAAAAACGGGAGTCCGCGGAGTTGTGACGGTTGTCACCCATCATCCAGTAATAGTCCATGCGGAAAGTATAGCGGCTGGTTTCCTCTCCATTGATGAAGATTTTCCCATCCTTCACCTCCAGTTTATTGCCTTCGTACACGGCGATGGGACGCTCGTACACGGGCAGATTCTTTTCTGTCAGTTCGATGGTCTCACCCTTCTTCGGAATCCAGACGGGACCGTAGTTGTCCACAGTCCATCCGGTGTAGTCGGTTACCGGATAGAGTCGTTCGGGATACGATTCGTTGAGGGTGATGCTCTCCACCAGCTCTTTGTGCGCCAACAGGGCATCGTGCGCCTTTTGGGTCAGTGCCATGGAGTAGATTGTCCCATCTTGATTGTGCGAAGAGGCATCCTCATCGGAGATGCCCAGCTCGCGACGCAGCTCCACGGAAATCGGTCCACGAGTCCGCACCATATAACTATACTGCGCATTGTCAGGCTCTTTGTTGGCCACCCCATCCAAGTAGACGATACGGTCTTTTATCTGTAGCGTCTGTCCGGGCATGCCCACGCAACGCTTCACATAGTTCTCGCGACGGTCTACAGGTCGCCACATCACCCTGCCAAACTTTTCGGGATGCTCGGCGATGTACCTGCGGCCTTCGTTGCAGTAGAACTTGAGCACCAACCGTTGCTGTTCGCGGCTCAGGCTGTCCAACCCGGGCTTCTCCGGATAGAGTTGTTCGCCCACTTGATAGCACATGCCGTAGTAATCGGCGGCCTGATAGGCAGGATTTGCCACAACCGTGTCGCCGGAAGGGTAGTTGAACACCACGATGTCATTGAGTTGCACCTGGCCGACACCCTTCACGCGACGGTATTCCCACTGAGGCCACTCGATGTACGATTTACAGTTGAACAGGGGCAACGTGTGTTGCGTGAGCGGCATGGAGAGCGGCGTTTGTGGCACACGCGGCCCATAGCTCAGCTTGCTGACAAAGAGATAATCGCCTGTCAGCAACGACTTCTCCAGAGAGGAAGTCGGTATCACGTAGTTTTGGAAAGCGTAAATGTTCACAAAGTAGACGGCAACCAACGCGAAGACGATGGCATCCACCCAGCTCATCACACTCCGTGCCGAGGGGTTGCGCAACGACTTCCACCAAGTCCAGGGGATGAGGCGCGTGATGTAGGCATCGAAGATAAAAGGCAACACGATGAGACCCAACCAACTCTTCACCCACACGAGGAAAAGCAGGTAGAGCACAGTCACCACGATACACTTTATCAGATTCCTTTTCTTTCGCCGCTGTATCAGCCCAACCGCCTCCTCTAATGTCAGCGTCGTGCCCTCCGTTCCTTTCGGCAGATAAAAGCGGTCGTTCCCCCACGTCAACACCTCTCCGGCGGCAGTGCCCGTCAGCTTCACGGCCTTGCCTTGGTATTCACCCAACTCCCGTTGTCGCGTCTCTAACATACTTCCTGTTTCCTTTAAAAGTGAAATAAATCGTTCATTCCCAAGAAACCACTGTGTTGAGCGGTATATTCCGCAGCCAACACGGCTCCCAAGGCGAAGCCCTTGCGGTTCTTCGCGTCGTGCGTGATGATGATGCTGTCCGCCTCCGACTCGTAACGGATGGTATGTATGCCAGGCACTTCGCCCTCACGGACGGAGTTGACGCACAGTTCATCGGGGGCGCACCGGTCACTGCCCGAGAGGGTGCCGTCGGGCTGGCGCAGCGTACCCTTCACCCATTTCGTCTTACGGTCGAGGTTCGCCAGGATACCTTCCGCCAATGTGATGGCTGTACCGCTGGGCGCATCCAGTTTGTGGATGTGGTGCGTCTCGCTCATCGTCACGTCATATCCGGGGAACTGGTTCATAATCTTGGCCAGATAGTTGTTCACTGCCGAGAAGATGGCCACACCCAGGCTGAAGTTGGATGACCAGAAGAGGGTTTTACCCTGCTCTTCGCACAGGCGATGTATCTCCTCGCCATGCTCCGCCATCCAGCCCGTGCTACCAGAGACCACTTTCACGCCGGCTTCGAAAGCCTTTATGTAATTCTGATAGGCCACTGTAGGAGCGGTGAACTCTATCGCCACATCGGCACTCTTGAAGGCTTCCGACTTGAACTCCTCTTGGTTGTCAACGTCGATGATACTGACAATCTCGTGTCCGCGGCTCAGGGCAATCCGCTCTATCTCGTGCCCCATCTTGCCATATCCGATCAATGCTATTCTCATGTTATTCGCGATTAATTGTTGCAAAGATAGGTTTTATTCGGCACATTTACTTACTTTTGCGCCACACATATAACCTCAATTAACATGGAACAACTCCTACACTATGCATGGAAACACAAAATCTTCCCGTTGAATGACCTTACGACGACGGATGGGAAACGAGTCGAAGTGATAGACGTAGGGTTGCACAACACCGATGCCGGCCCCGACTTTTTCAATGCCAAGATAAAGATTGACGGCACCCTGTGGGTGGGTAACGTGGAACTGCACACCTGCTCGTCGGACTGGTATCGCCACGGGCATCAGTACGATGCCGCCTACAACAACGTGATACTGCACCTCGCGCAACAGGTTGACACCGACATTGTCCGTCAGAATGGCGAAGCGGTGCCCCAAATGCGATTCTCCTGTCCCAACTATTTGGCTGCCCATTACGAGGAGCTGCGCCACTCGGACATGTATCCCGCCTGTTTCCGCATCATCAGCGATTTGCCCACTATGCTTACCCACGGATGGATGAACCGGCTGCAGACGGAACGGTTAGAACAAAAGTCCCAACAGGTGACCGAACGCCTTCAACGGTGTAACAGCAACTTGGAAGAGGCGTTCTTCATCACGCTGGCAAGGAATTTCGGCTTCAGCCTCAACGGAGAAGCCTTTGAGCGATGGGCTCGCAACGTGCCGTTTAAGGCGGTGGACAAGTATCGCGACAACCTCTTCCAGGTGGAGGCTCTTTTCTTTGGCCAAGCGGGCTTCTTGAGCCAGGAAATCAACGATGATTACTACATAAAACTACAGAAAGAGTATGCCTATCTGGCCCATGTGTTCGACCTGAAGCCGATGGAGCTCTCCCAGTGGCGTTTGCTGCGTCTGCGGCCGGGCAACTTTCCCCACATCCGCATGGCGCAGTTGGCCAAGCTCTATCATCAGTCACAGGGCTTGTTGTCCCAGTTGCTCGAAGCCACTTCGTTGGAACAAGCGAGGGCATTTCTTACCGTAGACACCTCTCCCTATTGGGACACCCACTATCGATTTGGCGTACCGTCGCCGGAGCAGAAAAAGGAGATGAGTCAAAGTTCCATCGACCTGCTGCTGATAAATACCGTCTGCACGTTTCTGTTTGCTTATGGGCGCTATCGCGACAACGAGGCGCTCTGTCAGCGTGCCCTGCGTTTCCTGGAGACTCTGAAACCGGAGAACAACTACATCACCCGCATGTGGGAACAGTGTGGACTACAGGCCGAGAGTGCCGCCGACACGCAAGCCCTCATCCAGCTGAAGAAAGAATACTGCGACCGCAAGCGTTGCCTCTACTGCCGTTTCGGCTACGAGTTCCTTCGACAAAGAAAGAACTAACCCGTCAAGTTGGTTACTCAAGGAGAGCCTTGATATCCGATTCCTTCATCCCTGCAATCTTGGCGACTTCCGAGACTGACGCACCATTGTTAATCAAAGACCGAATCATCACTCGAAGCTGAGAATCCCTCTCCGCAAGCTGAGAATCCTTCTCTGCAAGTTTGGACTCTTGCTCCGTGAGCTTGGACTCTTGTTCCGTGAGCTTGGTCTCTTGCTCCGTGAGCTTGGTTTCTTGCTCCGTGAGCTTGGTTTCTTGCTCCGTGAGTTTGGATTCTTGTTCCGTGAGTTTGGATTCTTGTTCCGCTATTATCTTGTCACGGTTCATGATGGCGGTGTCACGGTCTTCGATGGCGGAGAAATACTCATCCTCCACGTTCATCTCCTGGCGCAAGTCCGCGTTCACGGCAGCCGCGCTGAGCC